>VGRQ01000335.1 GCA_016875315.1 Deltaproteobacteria bacterium
GCTCACCCTCGCCGCCTTCGGCGACGACCTCGTGCTGCTCGACAGCGTGCCGATCGCCTCGGGAGTGGGCGGCTTCTCGCTCCTCGCCGACGGGGAGGGCGGCGCGTGGCTCGCCACCTGCCCGTCTGACGACAGCGCGATGCAGGTTGCGCGGGTGAGCGCGTCGCTCCAGATCGCCGCGAGCGTGGTGGTGGAAGGCAGCAGCTGTGGCTGGTTCGCGCGCCCCTCGCTCGCCTGGCACGAGGGCGTGCTGCTCGCCGGCTGGATCGGCGCCGGGGGCGCGGGCGTGGTGGCGCTCGACGGCGCGCTCGTCGAGCAGTGGCGCCTGCCGATGGGCGGCGAAGCGGGGCCGCAGGTGGCCCGCGGCGAGGCGGGATGGGTGGTGCTCGGCGGCGACGGCGCCCTTTCCACGGTATCGGACGGCGGCGAGGTACACGCCACCCTCTGGCATCCCGCGATCGTCGATGCCGATGGGAGCGTTGTTGACTTGCGACTGGAGGTCGAGGGCAACTCGGCGCTCGTCATGCTCTACGGGCTCTCCACCTACCCACTGGTGACCGGGCACGTGACCACTTTCAACTACGTCGAGGCCAGCCGCGTGAGCCTGCCTTGACGCCCGCCCTGGAGGCGGGGGGCTGGAAGCTCGAGATCGAGGCAGCGGCCGGGGCGCGAGCCGCCATCTACGTGGGCGACGAGGCCGACACGCTGGCCCTCGACCCGGTGGCCACCGAGGGGGTGACGGTGTTTCCTGCCGCGCTCGGGGCCCAGGCCACGCGCGGGCCCTGGTTCGCCGAGCTGCGGGTGGAGGAAGGCACGGTGCATGCGGGTGGACTGGAGCTCGGCGAGGCGCGCGTCGGCGCCGACCTGGGCGACCTGATCGACCTGTGGGTGGGTCGCGACGACGTGCTGTTCACCATCGACCGCGCCGAGGAGCCCGAGCAACTGTCGATCGGAGTGCGCCCCGCGTTGTCGCGCGCCTGGCTCCCTGCCCATGCCACCGGCCTCGGCGCCTCGCTGGGCGCGGCCGGGCGAGCGTCGCTCGACCTCGCGGCGCAGTACGCCTCGTCCACCGCCGACGCCCCTCACCTGCTGGCGCGCGGCCGCGTGGTGCCCCTCGCGCGTGGCGCCGCCTCGCTGGCCGTGGGCGGCGGCGTGGCCTACCTGCCCTCCCCCTCGCTCGGCACCCAGCTCGGCTACACCCTCGACGTCGACGCGCGGCACGGCGAGCAACGCCTCTGCGTCGGCTACACCGCCATCGAGCGCGAGGGCCTCTCGTCTCTCGGCGGCGTCGTCATCGGCCTCGACGCCCGTTTCTTGCCGGCACGCGCGCTGTCACCCGGCGTGGCCCTGCGGGGCGAGCGTGTCACCGGTCTCGACCCCGCGGAAGACGCGCGCTGGCTGGCGAGCACGCGCCTCGGTCTCCGATTCCTCGATCGGAAGGGCGAGGCCTACGTGGAGGCCCTGCATGCCACCGAGGAGGGCGAGGTCGCGACCGGCGCCGGCGTGGTGGTGCTCGACGATCGGGTGGAGCGCGCTAACGACGTGATCCAACTCGGCCTTGCCTTTCGCCTCTGACCGGACTCAGCCATGATCCTCCTTGCCGCCTCCGCCCTCGCCTGGGACAGCATCGGCGCCACCTGGCCGCCCGAGAGCTTCCCGCTCACGTGGTACCTCCAGGGCACCCTGCCCGGCATCAGCGACGCCGAGGCCGAGGCCGCCGCGGAGGCCGCCTTCGACACATGGGCCGCCGAGAGTTGCGCGGGCCTGTCCTTCCAGAACGGGGGCCGGCTCACCGACGCCACCCTCGGCGAGGCCGACGGGCGGGCGGTGCTGTTCCTCGTCAGCGACACCTGGGGTGCCGAGTCCACGCTGGTGAGCGAGCCCCGGGTCACGACCAGCGGCACCGAGATCGTCGATGCCGACGCGGCCTTCAACGGCGTGGACTACGCCTGGGCCGTCGACGGCGCCGATGGGCGCACCCGGATGGACGTGCAGTCGGCCTTCACCCACGAGATCGGGCACTGGCTCGGGCTGTGGCACTCCACCGCCACCGACGCCACGCTCAACCCCTCGCTCGACGGCAACCCCGAGGCCCGCGACCTCGCCAGCGACGACGTGGAAGGCCTCTGCTCGCTCTACACGGTGGCGGGGAGCGGCGCCCAGGGGGAGGCCTGCACCGACGCGAGTGACTGCGAGGCCGACCTCATCTGCCTCGTGGATGGGACGCTCAGCTACTGCACCAGCCTCTGTGACACCGGCGGGGGCTGTCCCGAGGGCTACGCGTGCTTCAGCGCGGGCGACGAGGCGGTGTGCGCGGTGGATGCGTCGTCGGGTGGAGGGGAGTGCGGGTGTAGCGCGGCGAGCGGGGCGCACGGGGGCGTGCTTGTCGCGTTGGGTTTGATCGTGCGGCGGCGGCGCTAGTCGCGACAGCGACAGCGACAGCGACAGCGACTCTTTCGCCTCCTCCGGGCTGCTCGGCGCTCGACTTCTGCGGCCTAGCGGGCGCCGAGGAGCAGCAGGCGAAGCTGCGGCGCGTCCATGCCATGCTCCGGAGGCTGGCCGGGTAGGCCCCTCGGCCGTCACCCGCCGCTACGGCCTGTCTCGCTCCGGGCACGCGCTCCCATGCGCAAACACCCCGCAGACGTGATCGCGAAACGCGCGCACCCGGGGCGGCAACAGGCCCCCGGCATGCAACAAGTAGAGCGAGACGCGCGTGTCGACCCTCCAGCCGGGCAGCACCGGCACGAGTTGGCCGAGATCGATGTGCTCGTGCGCGGCGTGGGGCAGGAGCGCGGTGATGCCGGCCCCGGCGATGGCGAGGTCGCGGAGCAGGGCCGAGTCGTGAGTGGCCACCCGGGGGCGCAAGCGCAGCTCGTGGGACTCGTCGCCCCGGGAAAACCGCGGGCGCAGCGCCGGCTCGGCGGACACGGCGAGAACATCGTGATCGTCGAGGTCCCGGGGGTGTGCGGGCTCGCCTCGGCGCGCGAGGTACGCCGGCGAGGCCACCAACACCGGGGCCAGGGAAAACAGGCGATGGGCCACCAGCGAGCTGTCGGGGAGACTCTCCGCGAAGCGGAAGGCGGCGTCGACCCGGTGGTCGCGGAACGACAACACCTGCTCGGTGACGAGCGCCTCCACCCGCACGGCGGGGTTCGCCTTCATGAAGCCGGGTAACAGTCGCGAGAGCAGCGGCGCCGCGATGCTGAGCGGCGCGGTGACCCGTAGCACGCCGCTCGGCTCGGCCTGGGCGGCACGCAGGGAGGCGGCGGCGTCGCCGAGGAGCTCCAGCGCTCGCCCCGCCTGCTCCCGGTAGGCGCGCCCCTCGTCGGTGGGCTCCACGCGACGGCCGTGCCGTCGCAAGAGCGCGGCGCCAAGCTGGGCCTCGAGGCGCGCCACCCGCCGGCCTCTGGGTTGTCCAGGTCCTGCTCGCCCTCGCCTTCTTCGCCGCCGGCTTCATGAAGCTCGCCACGCCGGTGAGCGAGCTCCTCGCCAACGGGATGAACTGGGTGTCGTACACCCCCGAGCCGCTGGTGCGCTTCATCGGCGTGAGCGAGTTGCTCGGCGCCGTCGGGCTCGTCGTCCCCGCCGCCACGCGCATCCAGCCCCGGCTCACCACCTGGGCGGCCGGCGGCCTCGTCACCGTCATGGTGCTGGCGGCGTTCACCCATCTCACACACCGCGAGGCGGCGATGGTGCCGGTCAACGTGGTGCTCGGCGGCCTCGCCGCGTTCGTGGCCTGGGGCCGCAGCGTGAAGGCGCCGGCACCGGCTGCGGGCGCTGTCACCACCGGCTCGACGCCCTGCTCGACCAGATGCGCGAGCGCCGGGCCCCGCCCGAGGGCGAGGCGCTCGCCGCGAAGTGACGTTAGCCGAGCCATCCCCGGAGTGTGGAGATGAAAGCGAAATCCGCCCACATCGTCGACCTCCTCAACGAGGTGCTCACGGCTGAGCTCACCGCGATCAACCAGTACTTCCTCCACGCGAAGATGATGAAGCACTGGGGTTTCGAGCGCCTTGCCTCGAAGATCCGCAAGGAGAGCATCGACGAGATGCGGCACGCCGACATGCTCAGCGACCGGATCCTGCTCCTCGAGGGGCTGCCGAACTACCAGCGGCTCAACACCCTCGGCATCGGCGAGACCGTCGAGGAGCAGCTCCAGAGCGACCTGCAGCTCGAGTACACCATGGTCGACCGCCTCAACCGTGGCATCGCGCTGGCGGTGAACGAGGGCGACCACGGCGCCCGCGCGCTCCTCGAGCGCATCCTCGTGTCGGAAGACGAGCACATCGACTGGCTGGAGTCGCAACTCGAGGCGATCAAGCTGGTCGGCATCCAGAACTACCTGGCCGAGCAACTCCACGAGTAGCCAGGGTCTCACCGACCACCTAGCCGCGCCCCCGGAGTACGCGCCGGCCGTCATCGCCATCCATCCCGGGCCGGATCACCGCTTCGTGTTCGTGAATCGTCGCTTTCTCAAGTAGCCCATGCGGCGTTCAGGTAGGCAAGCTCCCGCGAGCGGCCTACGAAAGAATCTTCCATCTACCGATGGAATCACACTCTCGTTCACGATGCATAGTTACGACTAGCTGAGTCGTGACTAGGCTAGTTGTGACTATGCATCGCGAGCGCAACGGCGATGTTCATCGCCACAGCGCGAGCAACCGGCGGCGGAAATGCATTGCCCACCTGCCGGTAGGCGTGTGTCTTGCGGCCCACGAATTGCCAGTCGGCGGGGAAACCCTGGATGCGCGCCACCATCGGGACGGTGAGCCGGGGCATGCCCGTGTGCCCCGGCGGCGGCGGCGCGTTGCCGATCACCATCGCATCCACGCCGAGAGCCGCCCAGGCCCGCTTGGCGCGCGTGGGACCGAGGTCGGGACCGCCGTGCTTGTGGGAGCCTCCCACCACGGTGGGGGCGATCTGCTGCGCCCCGCGCGCCCAGGTCGCCGCGCCCGCCCAGCCACCCGCGGCCATGAGCTCGACGAGCACGTCGCCCACCGTGGGCGGGGGACCGGACGGCAGGGGCCAGCGGAAGCCGCTGTCGCTGTCGCGACGCATCGCCACCATCACCACCCGCGGGCGCAACTGCGGCACGCCGTGGTCGGCGGCCTGGAGCAGCTTCCACTCCGACGCGAAGCCGACGTCGCGGAGCTGCCCCTCGATCCACCGCCGGTAGTCGTCGAACACCGGGTCGAGCAGGCCCCGGACATTCTCGAACATCACCGCGCGCGGCATCACCTGCCGGACCACGCGCAGGGCCTCGGGGAAGAGATTGCGCTCGTCAGCCGCGCCGAGTTGTTTGCCCGCCTTGGAGAAGGGGGGACAGGGCACGCCCCCGGCCACGAGATCTACACCGGCGAAGGGGCGGGCGTCGAAGGCGGAGAGGTCGCCCTCCACCACGCGCCACTGGGGACGATTGTGTCGCAAGGTGGCACAGGCGTGAGCATCGCGCTCCACCAGCACCGCGTGGGCGAAGCCCGCGCCCTCCAGCCCCAGGGCCTGCCCGCCACCGCCGGCGCAGATCTCGAGGGAACGGAGCGCCATCACCGCCGCTCCACCCCGGAGCACCGCGGCCGCATCAGGCTCGCGTCGGAGCTCCTGTCGGGCGGGAACACGAAGCGCGGACGCACGCCGGGGGGCGGGCCCACGTCGCCCAGGGCGTAGGCCCGACGGCTGGCGCCCTCGGCGACGAGACTCATCCCCGGCACCTCCCGCCCGCTGTCCACCACCTGGATCAGGCGCGACTGCACGTTGGGACGGGCGATCACCTCGGACGCCTGTGCAGAGATGGGCGCGCGCTCGGCGTAGAGCAACACGATCCCGCCCTCGTGGACCACCTGGTCGGGACCGATGCCGGCCACCTGCGACCAGACCGGAGTTCCCTCGCGAATCGCCCGCCCGAATGCCGCCGCCTCTCGACGATCTTCCGCGAGGCGGGCGAGGTGCTGCAGCGCGCCCACCAGCGTGCCGCGCCCGCTCCAGGCCACGAAGGCGAGCAGGCCGGCCCCGGCCACCGCGAGCGCCAG
>VGRQ01000336.1 GCA_016875315.1 Deltaproteobacteria bacterium
CGCCGAGTCGCTGCCACGCCCCGGGATGGTCAGGGTGCAGCGCCGAGGCGCGGCGGAAGGCGGCGGTGGCGGCCTCGGCGTTGCCCTCGGCGAGGAGGCGCTCGCCCTGCTGCTGCCACAAGAGGCCGCAGGCGGGGTCGACGTCGAGGCGCACGCGCAGCTCGTCGGCCTCGTCGCGCAGGTTCTCGTCGAGGATACGCGTCTGGGCGAAGAGCCAGCGGTTGAAGTGCTCGTGCAGGGGAACGAGGCGCTCGCCGTCCCAGCGGCCGAAGTGGTGACCGAAGGCGGTCTCGGCGAAGGCCCAGCGGTCGCTGTCGCGCGGGCCGTCGGCGAAGAGCACCACCTCGGGATGGTCGGCATCCGGCGGTGCGAGGTCGGCCACGCCGCGCACGCGGAGCGCGCCGCGGAACAGCGTGGCGCCGTTCCAGCGCAGCAAGAACGCCTTGAGCGAGGCGGGGATCTCGCGGCCGAGGTGCTCCTGGACCGCGTCGGCGGTGCCCTCGGGCGCGCCGGGACGGAGGTAGTGCACGTCGGCGCGGTAGCGCTCGAGCACGCGGAGCACGGGGTGGAAGGGATCGACGAGTGCTTCCATGGGAACTCCGGGCGCGGAGGAGGGCCGCGCGCGACGGGGACAGGCGGGATCGACAGCATATCGCCCTTGACGCGGCAAGAGAAGGGGTGAGATTGTTCCTTCGTGCCCGCGGGCGCCCGATCGTCGCGCCAGGGGGCGGGCGTCAGTGCGCGGGGGGCACCGCGTCGGGGCCGCCGAAGACGACGTAGGCGCTGCCGTTCGCGCTGCCGCCGCCGTAGTCGGCCTCGGGTGCCCCGATGGCGAGATCGGGGAAGCCGTCGCCGTCGAGGTCGGCGCCGCCAGCCAGGGCTGAGCCGAGGCGCCCGTCGAGGAGCGAGCTTTCGAGGCGGTCGGCCTGGCGCTCGAGGTCGTAGGCGCCCGGAGCCACCGGCCCCGCGACGATGAACACCGCGCCCGCATAGCAGGTCTCGTCGAGCGAACCGCAATTGCGCTCCGCGGGGGCGGTGGAAGGCTCGAATCGCTCATTGGCGAGCGCAAAGTCATCGGCTGGCTCGCCGTCGCCATTCCAGTCGCCAAGCCGGGTGGCTGTGGTCAACTCGGGGTCGCCGAGGCTCCAAGAGTGAAACACGGCCACGTAGTCATCGACGATCACACGCCTTGCACCGGCTGTGATGGGCCCGGCGAGCACGTAGAAGCTGTCGCCGTCGCTGTCCTGGCCGAGTCCAACGTCGGCGTAGCCGTCGCCGTTTACGTCGCCCACCTCGCCTGCCGTGAGCTGCATGGTGCGGCCATCGCTGCCCGTGGAGTAGTCGAGCACCGCCGCCACCGACGCGGCCTGCATCACGCCGCCTGGCCTGTCGGTGAGCACGTAGGCCACCATGTCGCTGTCGTCCTTGGTGTTCGCGGCGGTGGTGAGCACGAAGTCGGGGAGGCCGTCGCCATCGACATCCCCCGCGTTCGCCACCGAGGCCCCCAGCGCCTCGTCGTTGAAGGCGCCCTCGAGGATCAGCTCGGCCTCGTCGATGTCGTCGTGCTCGATGGGGCCGAGCATCAGGTACGCCCGGCCAAGAGTGTCCTGGCCGTCGTGCTCGTACATCGAGGTGAGCACGAGGTCGCCGAGCCCGTCGCCGTCGAAGTCGCTGGCGGCGCAGGGGCCAAGGTTGGCGTTGGTGTGATGGCCGTGGAAGGTGCGGGCCACGGAGGGGAGGTCGACCATGCCCGTCAGGGGAAACCCCGCTAGGTAGGCCACTCCGGCGTGCATGCCGTCGCTGTCGTACGCGCCCGCCACGAGCAGCTCGATATAGCCATCGCCGTCGGTGTCGGGGACGGTGCAAACATAGTCCGTCCAGTCTAGAGAGCCAGGCAATAGGGTGGCGACCGCGTCCTCCCCGGCGGTCACGCTGCGCGCCGCCGCCAAGGGTCCGGCGAAGACGAAGACGGCTCCAGAGTGGCGGTCCCCATCGCCGAGCCACTGCGACCAGCTCCCGACGACCAAATCGCTGTGTCCGTCCCCAGTCACGTCGCCCGCGGTCAGAGCGACTCCGATGTGGCCATGCCACCATTCGTCGGACTGCTCGCCGTCACCGAACCGCCACGCCGGCATCCGGCCGATCATGGATATCCCGAACTCCCTGTCACAGTCACCATCCACGCCGTCCAGCGGTCGGTCGAAGGCCCCGGGGCGCGCGAGCGCGTGCTCGTCGTCGCAGTCGAGGTGGTTGGCCACATGGCGCGGGGGGGCCTGGCACGCCCAAGTCGGCAGCTCGTCGCGCCCGGCGCCGTCACCGTCACCGTCGCGGTACCAGGCAGTGACCTCGCACTCGCCTGTGTCGACCGCGGAGTCGCCGACCTCGGGCCCGGTGTCAGGGACGCTGTCGGTCCCGCTCACCTCGCTGTCCGGTGCGGTGTCGGCCCCGCCATCGGCACCAGCGGGCCGGTCGCTGCCATTTTCCTCGGCCCCTCCGGCGCATCCGGCCGCCAGCCAGAGCCCCTGGAACCAGGCGCCCATCAGAATGGCCCACCAGTGACGAAGTGATCGATGGCGAACAATAGACCAGCATTGCACTCGACGCGTCGAGACGCAAGCGCGGGGCCACTTGACGCGGCAAGAGAAGGGGTGAGATTGTTCCTGCGCGGACACCCCGTGCCCGCCCCGGTGTCTCACCCCCATGCTCATCCTCCTCTCGACCGCCCTCGCCGACGACGTCCTTGTGGGCGGCGCCATCGATCTCGCCGGCGGGAGCGACCTCGGTGGCGATAGCGGCGTGGGCCTCGGGCTGCGCCAGGTGGAGGGCGACCTCCGCATCGAGGGCCAGAGCGTGGCCGTGGAGCTGCAGCTCGACGCCGCTGCCGTGCTCAGCGGCGACGGGCTGTTCATCTACTCGCTCGGCCCCGAGCGCCTCGTGGGCGAGGGCTTCGGCAAGGGCTGGCGACTGGCCGGCGGCGTGTACCCGGCGCCCTTTCGCATGGAGTCGGTGGACCCGTGGCGCAACGCGCTGGTGACGCCGTCGCTGGTGTCGCGACGACTCCCCGGCGCGATGCTCGGCGGCGAGCTGACCCTCGGCAGCCCCGTGGCCAGCGTGGTGCTCGTGGCCGGCGGCCAGCCCGCGACCACCAACGTGTTCGACTTCGACCAGATCGGTCCCATGCCCTTCCTCGCCGGCGCGCGCGGCGAGTTGGACGTCGAGGTGGTGGAGCTCGGGCTCGGCGCGTGGGCCGGCGGCATCAACGGCGCGCCCTTCGGCGGCCTGGAAGCAGGGGCGCGGCTCGACCTGCTCATCGTGGGCGCGGAGGCCGAGCTCGTCACCAACCTGCAGAGCGACCACGCGCTCTCGCTGCAAGGCGAGATCTGGCCCGATGGGCTCTTCTCGCCCGTTACCCGAGTGGAGTTCGCGTCGGAGGGCCTCGGCGTGGCGGTGGGGGCCTCGTCGACGATCGCCGAGATCGTGAAGCTCAAGGCCGAGGCCAGCTACCAGGCGGGGAACGCCGGGGTGTACCTCGAAGCCGCGGTGTTCTCGAAGTGGCCGGGCGACGACACGCCCCGGGCGGGGGACAGCGGACGGTCGCGCGGGCGGCAAGAGGACTAGCGACAGCAGCGTGCGCGCGGCCGGCGGGCGGCCACGCCTAGCGTCGGGAGCGGTCGCTGCTTGAGTGCGCAGCGTCGGGAGCGGTCGCTGCTCCAGTGCACAGCTGTGGCGCGGCAAGCGCCGCGCGATGATAGGCGGCCACGGACAAACCTAAGTTAATCGCCTGTGGTCGCGACGCCACGCGGGTGGACAAGGTGCCAGGTGTGCACTCAGTCACCCACCGCTTGCGACGGTACGCATTCAATCAGCATCCGCTCACGACGAGCCAACCGGGGGCTCCGGCGCGGCCTCACCAGCGGGCGTCCGCTCACGGCCGACGTCTCCCGCCAGGCTACCGACTGATCCGCGACAGCACCCACTCCGCCAGCTCGCTGTACTGCTGCGCGGCGCGGCAGTCGGGATCGAAGGCGTAGATGTCGCGACCCTCGAGCTGCGCCTTCTGCAGGGCCACGTCGGCGCCGACTTGCACCGGCGCGAGCAACTCTCCCCAGTTCTCCCGCAGCATGTCGGCGATGGTGGCGTTGGTGGCGCCGTTGCGCTGGTCGACCCGCGTGAGCACGAGGCCGAGCACGTCGAGCGATGGGTTGAGCGCGCCCTTGATCTGCTCGACGGCGCCCATGAGCCCCTCGACACCCGACACGGCGAGCACCGCCGGGTTGCAGGGGACGAGCACGCAGTCGGCGGCCACCAGCCCGTTGAGCGTGAGGTTGCCGAGGTTTGGCGGGCAGTCGAGCAAGATGACGTCGTAGTGGGTGCGCGACACCTCGATGAGCCCGCGCAGCACCAGTTCCTTGCCGATGCGCGTGGACAGCCGGTTCTCGGCGCGAGCCAGCTCGGGACAGCTGGGCGTGACTTCCAGGTTGTCGATGCGCGTGCCCACGGCGATCTCCGCCACCTCCATCGTGGTGGGCTCCTCCAGGAGCTCGGCGAGCGAGCCGCCGCCCACGTTGAGCATCTCGCGAAGCGCGAGCGACACGTGCGACTGCGCATCGAGGTCGATCACCAGCACCCGCTGGCCGTAGAACCGCGCCAGCGCCGCCGCGAGCGACACGGTGGTGGTGGTCTTGCCCACGCCGCCCTTCTGCGCGGCCACGGCGATGACCTTGGCCTGGGCATCCCCCGGGGCCAGCGACTTGGCGGCGCGGCGCGGTGCCATCGAGGCCCCGCCGCCGAGCGACACCCGCGCGCCGTTATGCACCGGCGGCACCCCGGATGGCCTCGGTGCGCAGTTCCACGAACGAGGGGCCCACGCCGCGCGCGCGGCGCAACAGGCCCGCCATCAACAGCTCGCGGTCGACGCTCGGCTCCTCCAGTAGCGGCTCGCCTTGCAGGAGCTGGTGCAGGCGGTCGGCCGCCTCGGGCAGGCGCATCACCGAGTGGACGGCGCCGCGCAGCTCGTCGGCCACCGGTCCCATGGCGCGCAGCATGTCTTCCGGGGCCGAGGGGAAGGCACCCTCCATCGCGCCCTGTCCCAGCGCCGCCACCACCGCCGGCACACCGCCGGAGAAGCGCGCCGCCTTCTCCAGCAGGCGCGGCGGGATCGCGCCCACCTGCATCACCAGCGACACGGCGGCCTCGGCCTCGCCCATGTCGCTGAGCTCGATGCGGGCAGCGTTGCCCACGTCGAGGGCCGGGGTGTCGACGCTCCCGGCGAGCAAGACCGTGCAGCGGCGCTGGTCGCGACAGCGCTCGGAGTAGCGCGCCCACACCAACGCGAGGTCTTCAAGGACATCGACCGGCAAGTGCTCGCAGGAGTGGGCGAGCAGGGCCACCGGGTACGGGGCCTCGAGATGCGCCTCGTCGAGCATCTGCTCGGCCGCGTAGTAGAAACCTCGGCGATCCACAACCAGTGGCAAGGGACGCCCCTGCCACGTCGGGTTGGCAAGGTCGGCCAGCACGCGGAGGATGAAGTTCCACGCCTCGGGGTTGCTCCGGCCCAGCAGCGGCCGGAACGACACGGTGCGGCAGCCCACGCTCGGCTCGCCCACGGCGAGGTCGAGGGCGATGTCTTCGAGGAAGCCCTGGGGCACCGACCAGCGAGGCGTGAGCATCGCCACCGGCTCGAGGCGCCGCAGGTTGGTGCGCACCCGGCGCGCCGTGCGGCCGCGGATGGCCTCCTCCTGGTACACCTGCTCGGCGTCGAAGGTGGCGCCCTGCTTGGCGCGCCAGAAGTCCATGCGGCGGGAAACGGCGTTCACGATGGGGAGGGTACGAAGTTTCTCTTGGCCTGTCAAGAGCCGCCATCCACCTTTCACGAGCGGTGGCCCGGCGGCCCTCCGCGCGTGACGTTGCGACATGCACGACTACGCCGAGATCGACGCCACCGAGTGTGCCCACCGCGTGCGGAGCGGCGCGGTGTCGCCCGCCGAGCTGATCGACACCGCCATCGCCGCCAT
>VGRQ01000337.1 GCA_016875315.1 Deltaproteobacteria bacterium
GGAGTTCCGACCATGCGCGGGCCAGCTCGCCCACCGGCGCCGAGAGGGAGGGCGCCCGCTGGGGCACGTAGGCGACGTTGACCATGGCGGCACGGTGGTCGGCCCAGGGGTCGTGTCCGCCCACGCGCACGCGGCCGGTCGCGGCCAAGAGCCCCAGGGTGGCGCGCATCAGCGTGGTCTTGCCGCTACCGTTGGGACCGACCAGCGCCACGCGCTCGCCGGGCCGGATCTTGAGCGACACGCCGTCGAGGGCGGCGCGAGGGCCGTAGCGCTTGGAGACGGCGTCGAGCTCGATCACGTGCGTCCCATCCGCGGCTCGGGGTCGGTGAAGAGGGGACGCGGCGCCAGCATCGGGAACGCGGTCCCGAGGAAGTCGAGCAGCATCGCCGCCGGCGTGCCCGCGAAGAAGGTCGCCACCGGGCGCTTCTGCACCAGTCCCCGGGAGGCCAGGGCCGGTGCGTAGGGCAGGTCGCCCACGTCGTCGTCGTCGAGATCGTAGCCCTCGTACTCGCTCCAGCGGTTGCCGAGGAAGCTCGCCAGCGAGGCGTCGCCGCCGCCGTCGACCACGACCGGGGCGCCGTTCTCGTAGAGATCGTTGGCACCGATGTCCACCCCGGGCTTGACCTGGTGGAAGCGGATGCCCGCGTGGTTGTAGGCCAGCAGGTTGCCGCGAATGCTCGCACGGCCGTCGATGCGGTGCGGGCAGGCGTCGAGGTAGAAGCCCGTGGTATTGCCGAGCACGCGGTTGTCTTGCATCGTCACGCGGTCGGACTCCTTGCAGCCGAAGCCCATGCCGGCCGCGCCGTTGGCGCCGGCGAGCACGTTGTGTCGCAGGTAGATGTCGGTGCTGTACATCACGAAGGCGCCCACGACGTTGTCGACGAAGGTGTTGTTGACCACGCGGTTGTCGTCGGCGTGCATGAAGTGAACGCCGTAGCGGGCGTGCTCAACGCGGTTGTCGACGAAGAGGTTGTGGCCGGAGTACCACACCACCATGTCGCGCACGTGGTCGAGGTGGTTGCGACGGACGGTGTTGCGGTAGGACTCCCAGAGGCGGATGCCGTCGCCGCGCGCGCCCATCGGGCCGTCGACCGGGCCCTGCACCCGGCTGTCCTCGATCACCGCGTCGTTGGCGGCGCGGAGATCGATGCCGATGAGCACGTCGTGAACCCACAGGCGCGACAGCCGCGCGCGGTCGCCCAGCACGAGCACCCCGGCGTCGCCGTCGTGCGCGTCGCGGCCGCCCCCCTCCACCTCGAGCCCGCGGACGGTCACGTCGTCGGCGAGCAGGAGCAGGACCGTCCCTCGTCCCGGGCCGGTGAGCACGGCGCCCTCGGCCTCCAGCGTCAGGGCGCGGTCGAGCCGCAAGGGCCCGGCGTAGTGGCCGGGGTCGAGAGTGAGCGTGGATCCCGGCGTGAGGCCGTCCACCAGCGGCTGGAGCGCGTCACCCGGCCGGGCGTGCGCCTGTCGGGGGGGGCCGACCGGTACTTCGACCGATGCGATCTCGACCGTGCCCACCTCTGGCGCCGCCATGTCCTGGGCCCATGCCCAGGACACCCACAGGGGGATCACTTTGGAATCCGCACAAAGGCATGGGAGCAGGTGGCGCCGCACTTCCCGGCGCTCGGACACACGCCGCACACCCTCCAGCGGTGGTACATGGCGGCGGCCATCAGGGCCACCCCGGCGACGGCGAGCCAGAAGCCGAGGTCGGGCGAGGCGAGGGTGCGGAACTGGCCGACCTTGCCCTCGCCGAACAACACTGGCGTGAAGGGCGGGATGTCGATGGCGGCTCTGGGATCGAGGTCGTGGCCGAAGCGATACAACCAGTACTGGGTGTCGAGCACGAAGCCAAGGGGCAGCCCCACGGCGAACCAGGCGCCGAGGGTGGTGAACTTCTTCCCGGCGAAGAGCATCGCGGCCACGACCGCCACCCCCAGGCCGCCGATCAGCCAGTGCGCGAACTCGCGCTCGAGCTTCGCGGCGTCGTCGATGTGTCCCATCCCGATGTAGTGATTGATGGTGTTGATCTCGGCCACGTCGCCGGCCACGCCGGTGAGCGCGATGACGAGCTCCAGGCCCTTCGGGTACTGCGGCGCGAAGAGCTGGAAGGTCCACCAGGGGAAGAAGAACGAGGCGCCGAAGGCGAGCACGCCGAGCAGCGACAGTCCCACCACCCAGCCGCGGCGGGCACGCGACCAGTGAGGGCGGACGACGGCGTGCTCGGCGGACATGGGATTACCCTCCCTTGGACTTAATATAGGCGAGCAACTTGGGCAGTTCCTCGTCGCTGACGTTCTGGTCGGGCATGGGCACCATCAGCTCGGCGAGGAGCTTCTTGGCCTGCGGGTCTTGCTTGACCATCAGGTCGGGGGCGAGGATTATCCGGCCCACCCAGGGGACGGTGCGGCGAGCGAAGAGGCCGTTGAGATCGGGGCCCACGAGCTTGCTGCCAAACTGGTGGCAGCCGCCGCAACCCTTGGCGGCGAAGACCTTCTCGCCCTCGGCGATCGCGCCGGCGTCGGAGGGAATCTCCGCGATGCTCGGCACGGGGATGCTGGAGGGCCCGTCCGGCCCCACCGTTTCGGCGGCAGGGGCTGGCGTGGGCCTGGGCGCGGGCGTGGACGGGGTGGCAGGGGCGGCAGGGCTGCCCGCGGCATTGGAAGCCGTCGATTGGTCGCCGCCGCCGCAGGCAACGAGACCGAGGGTGAGAAGGAAGATTCGCATGGTTGACTAGGCTCCCGTGGGCTTGACGAGGAAGTAGCCCATCATCTCGAGGTGCAGTGCGGAACAGAACTCGGTGCAGTACATCGGGAAGACGCCCGCCCGATCCGCGTGGAAGGTGACCTCCTCGTAGCGGCCCGGCTCCATGGACACGTTCACGTTGTACATGTCGATCGCGAAGCCGTGCGTCTGGTCGTAGGCCTGCTCCAGCGAGGTCATGTGCAGGGTGACGGTGTCGCCCTCGTTCACCTCGATGTAGTCCGGGTTGAAGTGCGAGCGGATCACGCTCATGTACACGTCGACCTGCTTGCCGTTGCGCTCGATCCGTTCCTGTCCCGCCGCGACCGCGTGCGGCGATAGCTCGTCGGTGTAGGGGTTGGTGCCGGCCGGCGTGTAGGCCTGGAGGGTCTTGAGCTTGTCCGCCTTGATCATCTGCGAATAGTGCGGCTCGCCCAGCGGGATGGGCAGGTCGTAGACGATCTCCATCTTCGATCCGCTCACGTCGATCAGCTGGAAGCTCTGCGGGAGCAAGGGGCCGACCGGCAGGTAGCGGTCCAGCGCCATCTTGTTCATCGCCACCACCCAGTGGCCGTCGGGCGACACGGTGTCGCCTTCCGCCGACATGATGTGGCCGATGTTGTACTGCACGGACAGCGCCTCGGTGGGCTGTTCGAGGTTGCTGGGGTTCCACTTCACCACGGTGCTGTCGAGGAACACCGACGTGTAGGCGTTCCCCTTGTCGTCGAAGACCGTGTGCAAGGGGCCGAGGCCGATCTCCTTCTGGCCGCGGATCGACTTCTGGAAGTCGAGCACATTCACGCCGTAGGCGTCCTTGCTGGCGAAGTCGCCCTTCGCCACGAGATCCTTGATCTTCGACATCTCGAAGACGGTGGCGTGCGTGTCCAGCTTGCCGCCCACGATGATCGCCTTGCCGTCGGGGGTGACGTCGGCGCCGTGCGGCGACTTGGGCTCCGGGGCGAGGACCAGCACGTTCTCGGCGGCAGCCGTCTCCAGCGGAATGACCTTCACGCCATTGACGGTCCGGGTCTTGCCCTCGGCCACCAGCTGCTCGGCCTTCTTCCAGTCGATGATGTGGAGGTAGTCCATGTCGTTCTGCGACGCGGCGCTCTCCAGGTAGGGCTTGTTCTGTCCCTCGGTGCCGGTGCCCATCTCCGTGTTCCAGGAGCCGATGAACACGTAGCCGTAGCTGTCGAGCTTGCCGGCGTCGGCGAGGTCCTGCGCGTAGGGGGGGAGTTCCACCGCCCAGCTCTGGCTCTCGTCGAGGCGACCCTTCTCGCGGTCGAACTTCCAGAACATCGCCGCGCCGCGGTACTTCTCCTTGTAGGTGGACAGGGGCTCGTAGCCGCCGCCGAGGGGCGCCGCGTACTGCGACGTTTCCACGACGTACTCGGTGTTCGGCGTGACGAAGGCGCCGCCGTGATCGCTCATCACCAGCTTGTTGGTGACGATCTGCTTGGTCATGAAGTCCTTCAGGTCGACCACGGCCACCCGCGCGTTGGCCTTGTCGTTGACGAAGATGAACTCGCCGTCGTAGTCGCCACTGGTCTCGGAGAAGTTCGGGTGGTGGACGTCGCCCCAGGTGACCTCCTTGCCACCCTGGCGACTGTCCTCGTAGAGCACCTTGTCGCCGAGGCCGCCGTAACCGTAGCCCTGCCACGACTCGGGGCCGAACACCGCGACGTACTTGAGGATCCGCATGGAGGGCACGCCGATCGCGATGAGGTTGCCGCCGTGGCCGCCCGAGGCCATGATCATGTACTCGTCATGCTTGCCGCTGGGCGTGTAGGTCTTGGCGGCGGCGATCACGTCGGCGTCGGTGAGGCCTCGCTCGGTCATGATCGAGGCGAGGTTGCCGCCGGTGCCCGCGGCAGGGGCCGTGGTTTCCTTGGGGGCGGGGGTGCACGACGCGAGAAAGACCATCCAGGGGGCGAGAGACATCTGGGCTCCGGTAGGGGGCGGGCCTTTTGCAACGAGCGTGCCAAGCCGCGGGGACCGCCCCGGTGAGGTGATGGGCCGCGGGCTTTTGGTGTGTCACCCGCCACAGGGCCGGCGCGGAGGGCCGTTGGGCGGCGTGGGATTTCGCACATTGATGGGGCGACTTGCCACGTGTCTCGCCGCGCCGGGCGGCGGGCGCGCTAGGAGCCTTCGATGGCCGACCTCGTCCGCTTCACCGAGTGCATGTCGGGGCGGCTCTCTCCCCGCGTGACGGAGGCCCACCGGCTGGCCGAGCGGGGCGGCGACCCGGGCTATTTCGTGCTGACCGTCGTCACGCCCGACGTCGACGCGATGGTGGCCAATGCCCGCCACCGCAACCGGGCCTACGGCTGCGTGGTGCTCCCCGCGCTGCACCCGCTGCCCCTCGCGGTGGAGCATGGCTTCTTCGACCTCTTCGTCGAGGCGCCGGGCGCCGACCGCGCCTACCACATGCACTACCAGCTCCGCCTTCGCGACGACGAGGGCCGGCGCTACTTCCTCCGGGGGCTCAAGGAGGTGTCGCGACGGCGTTGGGTCCCCACCATGCCGATGGACACCACCACGCTGTTCACGGACGTCTTCGCGGGCGACGACGACACCGGCGAGCCGCTGCTCCGCGGCGTGCTGCGCATGGGTCCGCTCGCGGTGACGATGCAGGGACTGAGCTTCCGCGGCGAGGGCGCGTGGCTCGGCCTGCGCGGAATCGCGAGGTTCATGGGCTACTACATGGCCAGGGTGTGGCAGGCCTACACCGCGCCCCGGCGCGTGCCTCGGCTCTGGACGAGCTAGTCGAGGCAGGCCTCGCTGCCGGGCGGGCGGGTGCGGCGCAGCACGAGACAGCTGCCGAAGCAAGCCGAGGCCCGGTCTTCCGCCGACCAGTCGAGCGGCGGGAAACCGCCCTGCGTCGCGAAGGTGGCCGCGCAGTCGGCCTCGCGATCGAGGCAGTAGGCCTCGCAGGTGCCGGCCTCGGCCACGCCTGCCGAGGCGGCGGGCGGCCGCTGGGAAAGCGCGAAGGCGACGAGCCCGAGGACCGCGCCGAGCGCCACCCAGGGGAGCCAGCGGCGCGCGCTGCTGAGAGGCGCCAAGAGACTACTCCTTGATGACCTTGCAGTTTCCGAAGGACTTGGAGCAGCGGAGCTGCGTGGTCTTGCCCGACTCCACCTGCACCCGCAGGCTCACGGGCGAGCCCTCGCCGAAACTCACCTCGGCGGTGTAGCTGCCGGGTGGAAGCTCGCCCGGGCCGAAGCTGCCGGCGGCGCCGGTGAGCTTGGCGGAGACCGCG
>VGRQ01000338.1 GCA_016875315.1 Deltaproteobacteria bacterium
CAAGAGCAAGGCGATGTTCATGGTGTCGCCGGGCTCCGACCAGATCTTCGCCACCATCAAGCGCGACGGCCAGATGGCCGACCTCGAGGCCATCGGCGGCATCGTGCTCGCCAACGCCTGCGGCCCGTGCATCGGCCAGTGGAAACGCGACGACATCCAGAAGGGCGAGAAGAACGCGATCGTCACCTCGTTCAACCGAAACTTCCCGGCGCGCAACGACAGCAACCTGGAGACCCTCGCCTTCATCTCCGGGCCGGAGATGGTGGTGGCGATGGCCATCTCGGGCGAGCTCGGCTTCGATCCCGCGCGCGACACCGTCCGTCGTGACGGGGTGGAACTGAAGTTCGACGCGCCCACCGGCGACGAGCTGCCGAAGAACGGGTTCATCCCTGACTTCGTCGGCTTCCTCGCGCCGTCGGCCGAGGGGAAGCACACCGAGGTTCTCATCAAGGACGGCTCCGACCGCCTCGAGCGCCTCGCCCCCTTCGCGGCCTGGGACGGCAAGGATCCTTCCGGGCTGGTGGTCCTGCTCAAGGCCAAGGGCAAGTGCACCACCGACCACATCAGCGCCGCCGGCCCCTGGCTCAAGTACCGTGGCCACCTCACCAACATCAGCGGCAACCTGTTCAGCACCGCCGTCAACGCCTTTTCCGGCGAGGTGGGCAAGGCCCGCGACGTGCTCGCCGGTGAAGACGGCGTGGCCTACCCCGACCTCGCCAAGCGGTACAAGGCGGCCGGGCAGGGCTGGGTGGCGATCGGCGACGAGAACTACGGCGAGGGCTCCTCGCGCGAGCACGCCGCGATGGAGCCCCGCTACATGGGCTGCCGGGCGGTGATCGCGCGCAGCTTCGCCCGCATCCACGAGACGAACCTCAAGAAGCAGGGCGTTCTCCCCCTCACCTTCGCCGACCCCGCCGACTACGACAAGGTGCGGGTCGACGACCGCGTGAGCATCGAGGGCGTGGCCGGCATCCCCTCGGGCTCCGCGCCCACGCTGGTGCTCGCGCACAGCGACGGGACGGTTGATCGCGTCGCGACCCGGACCACCATCTCTCCCGACCAGTTCAAGTGGTTCGTGGCGGGGAGCGCACTCAACCTCATCCGCAGCGGCGGCAAGTAGCGACTACCGGCCCGGGGTGGCGTTCATCTCGTCGTGCGAGCGGAGCGTCGCGCAACTGACCGAGAGCGTGTAGGGGCCCACTGCCCCGGCCTTGCCGTCGATGCCGACGAGGTAGGTACGGGGCTTGAAGGCTTGCAGCTTCACCTGTCCCCCGCCGCGCTTGTTGTCGCCTTCGCACTCGGGGATGGCGTGTCCCACCGCGGGGCAGCCGGTGCCGTCGTAGCTCCATGCCACGCCCACGAGGTCGAGGTCGACGCAGTCAGACTTGAGTGTGACGGTGGCCTCGGTGAGCGCGGGCAAATCCAGCAGGTACACGCGCTCGCTGCCGCTGTGCCGGTCGCCCGCCGGGAAACAGAAGGCCTTGCTGTAGAAGGTGTCGTCCCAGGCGCTGTCGCCGCCGAGCGTCGTGCCTTGCACCGTCGCGCCGCAGCTTAGCGTGCCGCTGATGCAGCCCCGCGCCGGGGGCGACTCCACGGCGGTGGCGCAACGCGGTAGCTCCGGCGTCGACGCGACCGTGGACGAGTTCGAGACGGTCTGGACGACGTCGCAACCGAGAATCAGCAAGATCATCCGGCGGCCACTGCCCGCACCCGCTCGTGGCGCAACAGGCCGAAGAGATCGGCATCGACGTCGCCGCCGCCGTGGCGCAGCACCCCCTCGCGCACGAAACCCTGCCCCTCGAGGATGCGGTGGCCGGCCGTGTCGTCGGCACGCACGCGTGCCTCGGCCCTGATCATGTCGGGGAAAGCGCCGTAGATGTGGTCGAGCACGGCGGTGACGGCCTCGGAGGCCACCCCTTGTCCCGCGAGCTGGGGGTGGATCACCCAGCCCACCTCGAGCTGGGTGGGCGCCACCCACACCTGCCGGAAGGCCACGCCGCCCACGAGCTTGGCGTCCATGGTCACGCCGAGATCGCAGCGAGGAGGCCGGCCGTACCGGGCCACGGTGTCGGCGATGTAGCGGGCCACGTCGCTCGGGGTGTTGCCGCCCAGCCACGAGCCGTAGCGCTCGGCGGGGTAGGCGCGGGCGTAGGCGTGTACCGCGTCGAGATCGGCCACGGAGAAGGGACGGATCAAAAGGCGACGGGTGCGGAGCGTGGGCGCGAGCCAGCCGGCCGTCACGACTTGACCTCGAGCCCGGCCTTCTTCCACGCGGCGAGACCACCCTCGAGGACGAAGGTGTCTTCCATGCCGCGCTCCCGGAAGAAAGTGACCGCCTGTCGCGACACTTCGCCGTCGTCGCAGTAGGTGACCACCAGCTGTTCCCACGGCAGCTCGCTCACGCGGACCCCCACCTCGTGCATCGGCATGTGAATGGCGCCTGGGACGTGGCCGCGGGCCCAGGCGGCGGCGTCGCGAACGTCGACGAAGGCGACGGGCTGCTCCTCGCGCTCGTGGAGCACGGTGGCCACGTTCATGGTGATGTTGCCGAAGTCGCCTCCGGCCGCCGCGACCGCCGGGTCGACGTCGGCCTCGCGGTTGATGGGCACGGTGCCGGGGTCGTGTGCCGTGCCGTACTTCTCTTTGATGCGCTGGTCTTCGCGGTCGGAGAAGGCACGGGCCGCCTTGCTCGCCACAGTGAAAGGAAGGTTCATGAGTCGTCGCAGCATCGGGTAACCGGTCGTGCCGCCGCGTTATCGCGGCGGGCATGATCGCCGCACTTCTGTTCGCCGTGGCCGCCGAGGCCAGGGACTGGCCGAGCGCCGACATCGTGAACGAAGGCACCGTGGCCGCGTCGCCCGAGGCGATGGTCGCCGTTCTCACCGACCTCGCGCGCGTGGGCACCGTGTTGCCCCGCGACTGCCTGGGCCAGTGGACGCCCGGGGCGCCCGCGAGTGGGCTCGGCGCCACCGCCAGGGTGCGCTACGACATGGCGGCGATGCATCGTAAGCTGACTATGACGGTGACTCGCGCCGAGGTCGACGGGAGCAGGGCCATCGTGGACTGGGACCACGCGGGTAACAAGGGTTTCGTTACCCGGTGGACGGTGACCGCCGCCGAGGGCGGGTCGACCGTCAAGCTCGCCAGCCCCCTCAACCCGCCGCCCTGGCCCTTCACGAAGTACTACTTCGACTCGGTGAAGCCGGAGTGGGACGCCTGCCAGGCCCAGTTCATCGAGGTGGTGGGCAAGGCGGCGAGCGGGTGATCCTCGCGGTGGCGCTCGCTGGCGGACTCGATGCTCGTCGCGCCGGGACGCGCGCCGAGGGCGAGTTCGACTTCGCCACTGCCGTCGCGGCCTATGACGAGTGCGTGGCCACCGGGGAAGACCGCGACCGGCGCTACTGCCAGGGCCGCCTCGATCTGCTGATGCCGCAGGCGGCCGACGGCTTTTCCGGCTGGACCGTCCTGGAGCGAGCCCGGCGCAGCGAGCCCACGCCCGGGGACGACTGGCCGGAACGCGTGCAGGCGGCCATCGACGCCAATCCCAGCGGCCCGGCCGCCGAGGCCCTCGCGACCTGGCTCGCCCACCGGGCCCTCCGGTCTGGATCTCCCGTCGAGAGCGGCGAGCCCTGGGTACGGGAGCAGGTGGCGATGCGGGAACGTCGTGAGCGACACCGCTCGATCGGGCTGGCTGGTCTTGGCGTTGTATCCATCTACGCGGCACGCGCGGCGTGGGGGCCGGGCGACCTCGCGGTGCGGGGGGCACTGCTGGCGGCCGGCTTGCTCGGGCTGGCGCCGGGCCTACTCGCCGCCGCCTACGACCCCGAGCATGGCCGCGGCTTCGTGCTGTCGGGGGCGGTGCTCGGGTGCTGCGTGTTGTTGTCCCCGCGGGCGCCGCCCGTCCTGGCCGGCCTCGGCACGCTCGGCGCGCTCTTGTGGACGGCCTCGGTCAACGGCTGGCTCGCCTCGATGGGCGTGCCATGATCCGCAGCATCCGCCTCGGGCGTGCCCCCAACTGCTCGTCGCTCGGCAACGTGGTGAACGTGCTGGCGTGGTCGCAACTGGCGGTAGGAGCGCTCTGGGCGGCGGCCGAGAGCTGGCGCGCGCGGCGCTCGCGCCCCGAGCCCGGCGGCGGCGAGACGCGCGCGATCGACGAGCCCCCGGCGCTGGTACGCACCGGCGAGCGCAACGGCGCGCCCCACGAGGCCCACGTGCAGCTCACGCGGGCCTGTCCCCTGCCCTGCCCGAGTTGCCATGTCGCGCCGGCAACGAGGGGAGAGAGCGTGCCGTTGCACGAGATCGAGGCTCGCTTCCGCGAGCTGTCGGCCGAGGGGGTGTTCCACGTGGCCATCGGCGGCGGCGAGGCGCTCGCGCACCCCGAGATCGAGCGGGTTGCCGAGCTTGCCCACGCGGCAAGCCTCAGCATCGGGCTCACCACCTCGGGGCGCGGCCGTGTCGAGGCCGCGGTGGGCTTCGACCAGGTGAACGTGTCGCTCGACGGCCTTGGCCCGGTCTACGAGCGGGCTCGCGGTTACGACGGAGCCGGCGACGCCCTCCGCGCGATCCACCGGCTCGCAGCGGGCGGCGTCCGCGTGGGCGTGAACATCGTCCTGAGTCGCGACACGTTCCCGTCGCTAGGCTCGACCGTGGCGGCCGCCGTCGCGGCCGGCGCGCGCGACGTCCACCTGCTCCGGCTCAAGCCGGCCGGGCGAGCCGTCGACGAGTACCTGTCCCGTCGCCTGTCGGCCGAACAGGCGCTGGCGGTGTGGCCGCGGCTGCGCGAGCTGGTCGACGAGTTCGTGGGCGTGACCTTCCGGGTCGACTGCGCGATGACACCCTGGCTCGCCGCGCACGGCGTCGATGCCGAGCGCATGCGGGCCTTCGGGTGGACGGGGTGCCACGGGGGCGACGCCCTGGTGGCCATCGACGTGACCGGGCGGCGCACGCCCTGCTCCTTCGTGAACGCCGCGCCCTCCCCCCAGTGGGTATCCCCTCGCCTGCCCGAGCCCTGCGCCAGTTGCGACTACCGCGACATCTGCCGAGGCGGCTGCCACGCCGTGGCCCAACACCTGCGCGGCGACCTCTTCGCGCCCGACCCGGAGTGCCCGGCGGTGATGGCGCGTGGCTGAACGCGCGCTGGCCTTCGCGGTGGCTGCGCTCCTGGCCTACGCCGGGCTGAGGGCCGGGAGCGTCATCGCGGGGGAGCCCGATCCCCGCAGCGTCGGTCCGACCGCGCACGTCGCCTACTTCTGGCGCGTGGCGCTCGCGACGTGGGCGGGGGGCGTAGCCGCGGCGGCGGGGGCTCGCTTCGGCTGGCCCTCTCCCGGGGAGCGGGGGCTGGCGATCGCCCTGGCGATCGCTGTCACCGTCGGGCTTCTTGTCCCGTAGAGCAAGGGGCGTGGCCTCCCGGCCGAAGATTGGAAATCTCGCACAAACAAAAAACTTGAAAGCCAAGACGCTCCACCGATAGACTCCGAGAGCACCCCATGATTCGAGTCAGCTTCACCGGACTGTTGAGCATCGTCGGCGCCGTCCTCGTGGTGGCAGGCCTTGCCGCATCGGCGCCCGCGACCGCGTGGGAGCCGCTCTGCCGCGGCACCGTCACCTTCCAGGACGACTGCCTCGCCCAGCTCGTCGAGCTGGAGCTCGCCACCGGCCAGCCGCGTGTCTCCAACGACGAACTGATGCAGTGGTGTGGCGACGACCAGCTCTGCCGCATCTCGGTGCTTGATGCCCGCCCCGCCGGCGACGTGCACGCCGAGCTGGCGCTGTGCCAGATGTGGGCGCCCGACTTCCGACTCACGTGCGAGCAGGGGGTCCGGGCGCGGGCGGCGAGCCTTTAAAATGGAGCCGGAGGTTAAGGGTTAAGAGGGTGTTGACAGTTCAGCAGAGGCGCCGCGCGGGCGGGCGCGGCGCCTCCGGCCCGGCCAGCTACTGCCCCAGCCGCCGGAGCATGGCGCCCACGCGGCGGAGCTTCGCCTGCTGCTCGCTGGCCCCGGGG
>VGRQ01000339.1 GCA_016875315.1 Deltaproteobacteria bacterium
CCCCCCTCCCAGGCCAGCCGGGTGCGCACCAGCGCGAGGCGCACCTCCAGCCGCGGGGGCACCTCGCCCCGCAGGGCATCGAGGGCCTGGTCGAGCCGCGAGCGCGCCACCCCCTGCCGGAACAAGGCAAGGTCGAGCTCCGCGAGGGCGAGTTGCAGGCTCGCGAGCCGGTCGCCGGGCGCGCCGGCGCGGGCGTCTCGCTCCGTGGCGTCGCCGATCTCTCCCGCCTCCGAGTAGCGACCCTGGGTGGCGAGCACGACCACCAGGCCGCTGAGCGCACGCCACGCGGTCCGGCCCTCGGCGCGGGCCCGCGCCTCGGCCGAGCGGAAGGTCAACTCCGCCTGGCCAATCTGCCCCGCGGCAAGCTGCGTGTAGCCGAGGGTGGTCGCGTAGCGCACCACGTCGCCGCCCGCGGCACGCAGCGCGAGCCCCGCCTCCGACACCGCGGCGGGCAGCTCACCGGCGCGCACGAGCAGGTCGGCCATGTGGGCTCGGCCCTCGGCGGCACGGCCGTCCTCGTCGCCATCGCTAAGCCGCTCCAGCGCGGTGCGGAGCAAGGTGCGCTCGGCCCCGGCATCGGCCCGCGCCCTCGCGAGGCGGCTGGCTGCCAGTTCCACGTCGGCGGCGTCGGCGCCGTCGCGGACCAGCGACGAGGCCCGGCTCACCGCCAGGCTGGCGCGAGCGTCATCGACCTGGAGCTCGGCGAGGCACTCGGCGAGGAGGGTCCAGAAGCGCACGCCCGTCGTCCCCTCGAGCCGCGGCGAGGCGTCGGCCACGCGCTCCAGGAGCGGCAGCACCTCCGCGTGCCCACCGGCTCGCACCAGGGGCCACGCCCAGCGCACCGCGATTTCAGCCGCGTCGGCGGGCTCGCCCGCGAGGCGAACCGCATCGGCCAGGGCCTCCGAGGCAGGCAGGTCGGCGGCCAGCGCCCGCAGGCGGCGGCAGTACAGGTGGCGACGGGCCGGGTGGGTGCGGTCGCGAACCAGCTCGGCGAGGATGCCCTGCCGCAGCTGCCAGAAACCGCCCGCTCGCAGCAGGATGCCCCGTGCCTCGAGGCGGGCGAGCTCCCGTTCCACCTCGGCGGCGCCGCGATCGAGCATCGCCGCCACCCGCACGGCATCGAGCTCGCGCTCGGCCAGCGCCACCGCCTCCACCAGCCGCAGGTCGCTCCGCGCCAGGGCCTCCAGCCGCAACAGCGCGTCGTCACGCAGGGCGGAAGGAATGCGCAGGGGCGTGTGCGCGTCGGCCCCCGGCAAGGCGCGCACCAGCTCGGTGAGGGGGCCGGGCAGGCCGCCGCTGGCACGAAGCAGGCGCCTCGCCAGCTCGGGCGGGATGCTGGCCACGCCCAGCCAATGGGCGGCGATCGCCGCCACCTCGGCGCCGGCGAGGGGGCGCAGGTCCACTCGCGTCGAGGGCTCGTCTTCCGGCACCGCCTCGGCGTCGATGCCCGCCACCAGCACCACGGGCGCGCCCTTGCCGCGGGCCGCGTCGAGCACCTCCATGACGGCGCTCTGCGTGGGCCCCGCCTGCGCCCAGAAAGCCGGGGCGGCGAGCACGGCGGCGCGATTCTCCACGCGCGCCCTCACCGCCAGCAGCTCTGCCACGTGCTCGATGGTGCTCGGACTGGGCGAGGCGGTGGCGGGGTCGTCGTCGAGCCCGTCGCCGTCGAGCTCCGAGCGCGTGTCGCGCACGAGCCACACCAGCCGCCGGAAGGCGTCGTCGTCGCCCGCCAGGGGCAACACGCGCGCCCCTCGCCGCGACGCCTCCTCGGCCACCAGCTCGATGAAGGCGCGCCGCCCCGATCCCACCTCGCCGGCCACCCATAGGGCGCTGCCGGGCGTGGCCTCGGCGAGAAAACGCTGGGCGGCAGCGAATGCACGGTCGCGACCGAGGAAGGGCGCGGGGCCGACGCCGCGCCGCTGGCCGCCCTCCGCCGCGAAGGTGGCGAGTTGCTCGGCCACGCGCCTCGCGTCGGCGGGACGATCAGCGGGCAGCTTGGCGAGCAGTCGCAACACCAGCTGCGACAGCTCGCTCGAGAGCGAGGGCACCAGCACCTGGGGATCGGGCGGCCGCTGGTCGAGGTGCAGCCGCGCGAGCTCGTGGGGATTATCGGCCTCGAAGGGTCGTCGTCCGCAGAGCATGCGGAACAGCAGCACGCCCAGCGAGTAGAGGTCGCTGCGGGCATCGACGGCGCCGCCGGTGAGCTGCTCCGGCGAGGCGTAGGCGAAGGTGCCCACGAACTCGCCGAGCTGGGTGATGGGTTCCCACGCGTCGAGAAGCCGCGCGGTGCCGAAGTCCAGGAGCTTCACCGTGCCATTGGGCATCACGATGACGTTGCTGGACTTCAGGTCGCGGTGCACGATGCCGCGCGCGTGCAGGTGGCCGAGGGCGACGGCCACGTGCATCGCAATCCGCGTCGCCTCCGCGGTGCGCGCGGGCTCCCCAGGACGGCCGGTGGCCTTCGCCCGCACCTGCGCGGCCACGCCGTCGAGCAGCTCCATCAGCACGTAGGCCTGTCCCTCGGGGGTGGAGCCGTAGCGGAACACCCTCACGATGTTGGGGTGGTCGATGCGTGCCAACGCCCGGTACTCCTGCACCAGCCGGGCCTGGCTGGCCCCGGGCTGGGTCAGCAGCTTCACCGCGAAGCTCTCGCCCGACTCCGGGTCGGCCACCGCGTAGACCGTGGCCATGCCCCCGCGCGCGAGCGTGCGGAGCACGCGCCAGTTGCCGATGTGTTCCGGCATCTCGCGGTCGCCTTCCACGGCGGTAGCATAAACCACGCGGCGCTTCCCCCGGATGCCATGCGCCTGCACCACCTCGCCGTCCTCGGCCCCGATCCCGCCGCGCTCGCCGCCTTCTACGCCGCGATGCTCGGCCTGCCCGAGTTGCGGCGGGCTCACGACGACAGCGGGGTCCGCGCCGTGTGGCTCGACGCCGACGGCGTCATCCTCATGTTCGAGCGCGGGCCCCGGGGACAGAACGGCGTGATCGTGTTCGCGTCGCGACCCGGCACGGCCGGCGAGTGGCGCGCGCGCCTCGGCCCGCACCACGACGGGCGCAGCGACTACACGCTCTACGGTCGCGACCCCGACGGCAATCGGTTCGGTGTCAGCAGCTTTCCCGATCCCATCGGCCCGGAGGGGTGAAGCGGGCCAGCGTGTTAGTCGCCGCAGCCCTGGAGTCCAGATGTCGCTGCTGATCGCCTTGTTCGCCGCTTGTTCGCAGGAAGGGGCGCAGCGCGAGCCCCTCGTGGCGCCTGGTCCCGCGCCGGCGGCGCTGGTGGCCCCGGCCTGGGCGGCCGAGGGCATGGAGGTGGTGGCCTACTGGCAGGGTGGGCAGCTCTCCTACGACGACGTCACCGGCCCGATGAAGCCGCAGCTCAACCAGATGCTCGCCGAGTACATGATGGGTCGCTACGACGCCGAGTACCAGGCGGCCCAGTCGGCGATGGACGAGAAGATCCTCGAGGCCGAGGCCAAGGCGCAGAAGCTGGGCGCCGTGGAAGACCTGCTCAAGAAAGAGGTGAGCGACAAGGTGGCGAAGGCCACCGAGGCCGAGATCGACGAGGCCTACCAGATGTTGCAGCGCAAGCTGCGCGGGCAGTCCAAGGAAGAGGCGCGCCCCACGCTCGAGGCTGCCGTGGGCCAGAAGAAGGCCGGCGAGCGCTACGGCGCCTACATCGAGGAGCTTCGCGGCAAGTACCAGGCCACGGTGCAGCTCCCCTTCCCCGACGTGCCGCGCCTCGACGTGTCCGTCGACGACGACCCCTCGGTGGGCCCGGCCGACGCGCCCATCACCATCATCCAGTTCGCCGAGTACCAGTGCCCCTACTGCGGCAAGGCACGCGAGTCGCTCGACCGGGTGGAGAAGGAGTACGCCGGCAAGGTGCGGCTCGTCTTCCGCGACTTCCCGCTCGACTTCCACCCCCGCGCCGTGCCCGCTGCCGTGGCGGCGAACTGCGCGGGCAAGCAGGAGAAGTACTGGCCGGTACACGACGCGATCATGAAAGACCAGCAGTCGCTCGCCGACGCCGACCTGCTCGCCATCGCCAGGGCCGCCGGGGTCGACATCGCGAGCTGGGAGGAGTGCCGGAAAGACCCGGCGATGGAGGCCGAGGTCCAGAAAGACCTCGACGACGGCCGCAAGGTCGGCGTGTCGGGCACGCCCGCCTTCTTCATCAACGGCATCTTTATCAGCGGGGCCCAGCCCTTCGAGAAGTTCAAGGCCATCATCGACGCGGAGCTCAAGAGGAAGGGATGATCGACAGCGCCCAGATCGTGGCGGTGATCGAGGCCGCCGACAGCCTCGCCACGCTGGAAGAGGCGCGCGTGCGCCTGCTCGGGAAGAAGGGCGAGATCTCGGGCTTGATGAAGGAGATCGGCGCGCTGGCCCCTGCCGACCGCGCCGCGTTCGGCCAGCGGGTGAACGCCCTTCGCGACGAGGCCCAGTCGCGACTCGATGCGCGCAAGGCAATCCTCGAGGCCCGCGCCGAGGAGGAGCGTCTCGCCGCCGGTTGGATCGACGTCACCGCGCCGAGCCCCCGGGCGCGACACATCGGGCGCTACCACCCGATCACCTTGCTCCTGGAAGAGGTGATCGACCACTTCACCGGCCTTGGCTTCTCGGTGGCCAGCGGCCCGGAGATCGAAGACGAGTTCCACAACTTCGACGCGCTCAACATCCCGAAAGACCACCCTGCCCGCGACGTGTGGGACACCTTCTACACGACCGAGCGCGAGATCCCGCGCACGCATACCTCCAGCGTGCAGATCCGCACCTTGATGTCGCAGAAGCCGCCCCTGCGCGTCATCGCGCCCGGGCGCGTGTTTCGCAACGAGACCATCGACGCCACGCACCACGCCAGCTTCAACCAGGTGGAGGGCCTCCTCGTCGACAAGCACGTGTCGGTGGCCCACCTCAAGCACACCCTCGAGACGCTGGTGGCCAAGATCATGGGACGGCCCGTCCCCGTGCGTTTCCGCCCCGCGTTCTACCCCTTCGTGGAGCCCGGGCTCGATCTCGACGCGCAGTGCGTGTTCTGCGAGGGCCGCGGCTGCTCGGTGTGCAAGCACCAGGGCTGGATCGAGCTCATTCCCGGCGGCCTGGTACACCCGCGGGTGTTCGAGTTCTGTGGTCTCGATCCCCACGAGTGGCAGGGTTTCGCCTTCGGGATGGGCTTCGACCGCATGGTGATGATGCGCTATGGGATCGACGACATCCGGCGCTTGTACGACGGGAAGTTGCAGCTGGTCAGGCAGTTTTGAGTGCTCCCCCTCCTCCTCGCCCTCGCCTGTAGCAACGGCGCGCCTCCGCCCAGGGCGGCGAGCCTGCCGGTGATGGTGGGCGAGGTGAGCCAGGGCCCCGCCACCGTCCGGGTGACGCTCGACGGAGAGGTTCTCGACGCGGGCGACGCCGAGGTGGGGGCCGAGGTGGCCGGCACGGTGATGGCTGTCCCCGCGCGCGTGGGCCAGCCCGTGTCGATGGGCGACGAGGTCGTCCTGCTCGATCCCCGCCCGTTTCGCATCGCGCTGGAGCAGGCCGATGCCCTCGCCATGGCCGCCGAGGCCGACGTGGCCTTGCGCAGCGCCGCGCTCGACCGCGCCCGGGCCAGCCAGCTCCGCGTGCTCGAGGTGGCCGCTTCCGAGCGCGCCGCCGTGAGCCCCCGCGAGGAAGAAGAAGCGCGCCTCATCGTCGCCGAGGCCGAGGCCGCGCAGAAAGCAGCCGAGGCCCAGCGAGCCATGCGCGCGGCGGGCGTGCGAGCCGCGGCGCTCGACCTGTCCCGGGCCACGATGCGGGCGCCCGTCGATGGTGTCGTGTCGCGACAGCTCGTCAAGATCGGCCAGCGCGTGGCGCCCGGCACGCCCTGCGTCGCCATCGCCGCCACCGGCGCGCTCGAGGTGCTGCTCGACGCCGGCGAGGCCTGGACCGGTCGCGTGCTACCCGGCGCGGCGGTGTCGCTGCACGTGTCGGCTCGCGACGATCTCGCCGCCAGCG
>VGRQ01000340.1 GCA_016875315.1 Deltaproteobacteria bacterium
GGCCGAGGAGCACCTCGGCCTTTGCGGTGTCGCCCGCGTTCACGGCGCTGCGCAGCTCGCCGAGCACGATGTCGATATCGTTGCCACCAAACACGGTGGACTGGCCGATGCCCATGGGGATCACCGTGGCGACCTCGGGCACCGTGGCCGCCACCTCGCGCAGCCGGGCCACGTCGTCGATCTCGCCGATGTCGGCCACGGTCATCCCCATGTCGCCCATCACCGACAGGGGGTCGCGCGCGTCTCTCGCGTAAACCTGCAGCTCGCCGGTGATGGCGTTGGTGACACTCGTCTGCATCGCTCGCTCGAGGCTGTTGAGCAGGGCGGCCCCGGCCACCACGAACAGCGTGCCGAAGGCGAGAATGCTCCCGACGATCAGGTTCTTCACGGCGTAGGCGCGGACATTGCCGAGCGCGAGCCGCAGCGCGAGGGCCAGGCTCAAGCGAGCACCCCGTCGGCGACCTTGACCACGCGGTGCGCACACTCCATCACCTGCGGGTCGTGCGTGGAGAAGATGAAGGTGGTGTGGTCTTTCTCGTTCATCTCGCGCATGAGCTCGATGATCTCGTGGCCGGTGTGACTGTCGAGGTTGGCCGTCGGCTCGTCGGCCAGCACGATGGCGGGGTTGGTGACCAGCGCCCGGGCGATGGCCACGCGCTGCCGCTGCCCGCCGGACAGCTCGTTGGGGCGCTGCCTCGCGTGCTTGGCCAGCCCGACGCGCTCCACCATGCGCGAGACTCGCTCGGCGCGCTCCTTCGCGCTGTGCTTGCCCTGGAGCAAGAGCGGGAACTCCACGTTCTGCCGCACGTCGAGCACGTTGATCAGGTTGAAGGACTGGAAGATGAAGCCGATTCGGTCGAGGCGCAGCCGCGTGAGCTGCGCGTCGCTGAGCTGGCTGGTTTCCGTGCCGTCGATGGCCACCGAGCCGCTGGTGGGCACGTCCATGCAGCCGATCATGTTGAGGATCGTGGTCTTGCCGCTGCCGGACGGGCCGGCGATGGCGGTGAACTCCCCGGGCTTGATGTCGAGCGACACGCCGTGGAGCGCGCGCACGGTGACCTTCCCCAGGGGGTAGTCCTTGATGACATTCTGGAGGCTGACGGCGGGCTTCATCGGGACGCTCCTGCGGGCTGCAACTGGGCGATGACTCGGTCGAGGACGGCGACGAACTCCTCTCGCAAGGCGGGGTCGATGCCCTCGATGGCGCGGGCGATCTGCTCGCTGCGGGCCTGGGCGAGCCGGTCGAGGAGCTCGTCGGCCTCGCGAGCGGGGAAGATGATTTTCTGGCGACGGTCCTGCGGGTTCTCGTAGCGCGACACCATCTCGCGCTCGAAGAGCTTGTGCAGCAGTTGGCTGGCGTTGCTCAGGGTGATGCCGAGGGCCTGCGAGAGCTGGGTGACGTTGCCCGCCCCGGCCCGCATCGCGTGCAGGGCCATGATCTGCGGCAAGGTGATGTTGTACTCGACCATGAGGTCGAGGCAGTCGCCCGCGTAGCGCGAGTGGAGGGTGTTCATGAGGAGGATCAGTCGCTGGGCGATCTGGGCCTCGGTGGAGAGGGTGGGCACGGGTCGGAGGGTTATTCACCGGCGGTGATTACCTCAAGGAGTGAATAGTTCAGTTTTGGCAACAATCTGCTGTGTTGAATCATGTTGCACGATGAACTATGGGCTTTCTTGCATGGTTCACGCCGCCCCTGGCCGTCGCGACGGTCCCCCGCCCTCGCCGCTGCCGGTGTTTCCCGCTACACTGCGGCCGGGTCAGCACGGACCGGGAGGTCGCCGTGTCCATACTCCTTTCGCTCATCCTCGCCAGCGTCCCCGGAGCCCGCGCATTCTGCGGCTACTACGTGGGTTCCGCGGGTACTGCGCTGCAGAACCACGCCAGCCAGGTGGTCATCGCCCGCGACGGCAACCGCACCACCCTCACCATCGCGCAGGACGTCACCACCGACACCGCGAACTTCGTGATGATCGTCCCGGTGCCGGAGGTCATGGGCGAGGGCGCGGTGTCCGAGCTCAGCACCTCGCCCTTCGCAGCGATCGACGCCTATAGTGCGCCGCGGCTGGTCGCCTATCCTTGCGACAGCTTCGCGCAGGTGGTCGTCCCGCCGCCGGGCCCGGCCCTGTGGACGGCGCTGGCCTGCCAGGGCGACAGCGCCAAGGCCATGGCCGACAGCGGCAGCAACGAGGCCGCCGAGAGCCTCGAGGCCTCGGCTACCGTCGCCGCCAACTTCGTCACCGGCGTCTACGAGATCGTCATCCTCGACGCGCAGCAGGCCGGGGGCATCCTCAACTGGCTCGAAGACGAGGGCCTCGCCATCGACGCCCGCGCCGGCCGGCTCATCCAGGAGTACCTCGACGCGGGCTCGTACTTCTTCGTGGCCCGGGTTGCCCTGCCCGAGGCCGGCAGCGTGTGGCTGCCCCCTCTCAAGATGACCTACCAGTCGGAGGTGTTCGGCATCCCCATTCGCCTCGGCACGCTCAACGCTGTCGACGAGCAGGAGCTCTTGCTCTACACCCTCACCGCGGAGCGCGCCGGGGGCACGGGCATCGCCAACTACCGCGAGGTGGACGTGGAGGACGAGTGCCTGTGGCGGGGGAACGGCACCTTCGGGGACTTCTACGCGTCGCAACTGGACGAGGGACTCGACGGCGACGTGGGATGGGTGCGCGAGTACGAGTGGTCCGGAGGCAAGTGCGATCCCTGCACCACCGAGCCGCTCTCCAGCAGCACGCTGCGCGAGCTCGGGTGGACCGACGGCAGCAGCTACGTCCTCACCCGCATGAGGATGCGCTACGCCCCCACGGCGGTCGACGCCGACCTGGTGCTCTATTCCCGGGGCTACGACACCACCGAGCAGATGCGCTACGTCAGCTACGACGACGGTCTGACCAGCGAGTACCCGGTGTGCAACGAGGGCTGGCGGGTGGTCGAGGGGGCCGAGTGCTACGACTACTACTACGACGACGACGGCTACAGCTGCTGCGGCCCCAGCCTCGCGGTGCTGCTCGGCGCGCCCATTGGGCTGCTGATCCGCGCCCGACGGCGCAAGTGAACCGCCACCCGTGAAGCGCCGTCGCGACGACGGGCGCGTTCATCGCGTCTTGCTCGTGGTCACCATCGTGTTCCTCGTGGCGCTTTCCGGCTGGTGGGCGGCCCTGCTCGGTCGCCTCGCGGGCGAGTCGCACGCGCTGGCGGTGCAGGTACACGGGGCCCAGGCCGAGGCCACCGAGACCCTCGCGCGGCGGCGCACGATGATCATGTGGGAGGGCTTCGCGTTCTCCTGCGTGCCGGTGATCTTGCTGGCGCTGGCGTGGCGGGGTGCCGACCTCGAGCGGCGGCAGCAGTCGCGACTGGAGGCCATGCTCTCCGCCAGCACCCACGAGCTCAAGACGCCGGTCGCCGGGATCCGGGCCCTGCTCGAGAGTCTCCGGTCGGGCGTTCTCCCGCCCGAGGCCGCCGCGCCGCACATCGACGCTGGCCTCGCCGCGTGCGACCGCCTGGAGCGTCTCGCCGAGGGGATCGTCGTGAGACAGGCAGTACTGGCGGGAGCCTCGCCCGTCGAGACACGCCGCTTGCACGACTTGTTGGAGGAGGTGCGGCGCCACCGCGTGGCCGAGGCGGTGGACTACGACCTCGGCGACGCCGCCGAGACCCTCCTCGCCCTCCCGGAGAACGCCTTCCGGAGCGTGCTCGACAACCTGCTCGACAACGCGATGCGACACGCCGATGGAAAGGGAGTGCGCGTGAGCGCCCGGCGAGACGGCCACCGCTTGGTCATCGAGGTCCAGGACCAGGGACGCGGGTTCGAGCCCGGCGAGGCCGAGGCGATCTTCGAGCCCTACCGCCGGGGCACACACCGCGCCGAGCGCCGGGGGACAGGCCTCGGCCTCTTCCTCGCTCGCACCATCGCGCGGGAGGTCGGCGGCGATCTCGGGGGATACAGCCCGGGGCCAGGGCAGGGTGCTACGTTCCGGCTGATCCTGCCGGGGAAGACGTCGTGAGCGTGCGCGTGCTAGTGATCGAGGACGAGAAGCTGGTGGCCGACATGGTCCGGCTCAACCTGGAGCACGCCGGCTTCGACGTCACCTGCGTCGATCGCGGGGAGGACGGCATCGCCCGCGCCCGGGAAGCCTTCGATGTCATCGTGCTGGACTGGATGTTGCCCGGTCTCGACGGCATCGACGTGGCCAAGCAGTTGCGACGGGAACACGTGGCCACCCCGGTGCTGATGCTCACCGCCCGCGGCGACGTGAACTCCCGGGTGACCGGCCTCGACGCCGGTGCCGACGACTACCTCGCCAAGCCCTTCGCGATGCCGGAGCTGGTGGCGCGGGTGAGGGCGCTGGCACGCCGGGCGGGAGCCGCTCGACCTCTCGGTCGCGACATCGTGGTGGCGGCCTGGCGCATCAACCCCGACACCCGCGAGGCCCGGAGGGCCGATGGCTCCGGGGAGCGCCTCAACCTCACCGAGACGGAGCTCTCGCTGCTGGCCTTTCTCGCCTCCCACGCGGGCGAGGTGTTGTCCCGGGCCGACATCCTGGAAACGGCCTGGGGCATGGATCGGGCCCCCACCGAGCGCACGGTCGACAACTACGTGATGCGCCTGCGCAAGCTCTTCGAGGACGACCCCGAGCACCCGCGGCACTTCCTCACCCTCCGCGGCGTGGGGTACCGCTTCGAGCCCTAGCGGGGTCGCGATGCGACCTCGGGCTCCGCCCGCCTCCGCCCGCCGCGCGGGGGCACGGCATTCCCGTCCTGCCTGGGGGGCCCTCCTCCGGCGAACGCGACGCCTGGGCGACGGGGCGTCGGCCGGGCCGATCCACCAAGGACGGGCGGGCGGGGTGTGGCGCTGGCCCGGTGACGCCGCGGCGTCGTGAGCGGAGATGCTCTGGACAGGATGCGTCGTGAGCGGTGGTGCTGGGAACAGGCAGGGGGTGGCCCACCTCCCGGGTTCTGCGGGGCGGCGCTTGCGAATTGCCCAGCTTGTCCTGTGCCGGGCGCCGTCATCGGGCGGCGATGCGAACGGCCTTGTCCTGTCCGGAGCGCCAGTGCTTGCGACGGTGCTCGTAGAGAGCATCTACGCTTGCGACGTGGCGCCGCGGGGCCGCGCTGGGTCACGTCTCAGCCGGCGCGCGGGGCCTAGCCCCGGAACAGCTCCCGCACGGCGGTGCGCACCACGCCCGGCAAGTCCTGGTACGCCCTCGCCCGGTACAGCTTCCCGTGGCCCGCCCGCGCCATGGCGAGGCAGGCGCGCGCCCCCTGCGGGTGGTGCTCGCCCACGTGGACCACGTGCAGCCGCGGGTAGCGGTGCGCGGCGGTGACCGGATCGCGGCCCACGTTCGCCACGCCGTCGGTGAAGAGCATGCCCACGCGTTCCCGGTGGCGCCCTCGGCGGAGTTGCTCGGCGCCCGCGAGCAGCCCCCCCTCGATGTTGGTGTAGCCCTGGGCAGGCACCTCGAGCACCCGGCGCACCACCTCGCGCAGGGCCACGCGCTCGCCCGCGCGCACCAGGGCGTGGGGCACGGTGTCGAACGCCACCACCGACACGTGCTCCAGGCGCAGGCTGAGGATCGCGGTGGCCACCGCCACCAGCGCAATCTTCTCGCCGGTCATCGACAGCGACATGTCGAGCACCGCCACCACGTCGGCGTCGCGAGGAACTCGACGGTCGACCCTCAAGTCGTCGGCGGTCCACGGGCGAGGGCGCTCCAGGGTCTCCTCGAGGTCGAGGTCGCCCTCCTCGGGCCAGCCCACCGTCTCGCGGCGCATCGGGCGCGCGGCGTGGCGCAGCAAGTGCCTGGCCCGGTCGATCACCGCCTTGATCGCGCGCTCACGTACCTCCTGCCGCACTGGTCCCTCGGGCAAGTTCCCCTGGAGGCGTCGCCAGGCGGTGGCGGCGTCCCAGCCCGTGGGCAGGTCCAGCGGGCGCGGGCCGGCCGAGGACTGCGCCGCGAACAGGCTCGTGGGTGCACCCTCATCGGGCG
>VGRQ01000341.1 GCA_016875315.1 Deltaproteobacteria bacterium
ACCCAGCGCGCGCCGAGTCGCCGCCCCACCGCCACTGGCGCCGCCGCCAGCGCGGCGCCGCCGAGCACGACATTGTCGCGACCCATCACATCGGTCGCCGCCGTCACCAGCGCCGCCACCTCGCCGGTGTAGTCGGTGGTGTCGATGTCGCCCTCGCCCTCGGCGCCTCGCACCACCAGGGCGTCGTCGAGGTTGCGTACCGACAGGCCCAGCACCTCGGGGCGTGCGCGGGCGATCGTCGCCGCGAGCGCGGCCGGGGCGTCGTCCTCGAGGCACGGCGAGCAGATCTCCACCTCGCAGCCCGCCGCGCGGAAGGCGTGCGCCACGCACTCGAGCCCGTAGGGCGGCACCGGCTGCGCAGTCACCGCGGGGTTCGCGTAGGCGAGGAGCACGCGGGCCATGCGTGGACGTAGCGCGGGCGCGCCCGGCGCGCGGGGCGAGCACGGGTCGCTGGCCGCGATGCCAGCCGCCCAGGTCAGGGGCGCGGCGGCTATGGTCGGGAGCGGAGTCGTGGCATGTTCAGCCTGTTCGCGTGCGCCTACGAGTTCGCCGAGGAGAGCAACCTCTGCGGCACGGTCACTGCCCCGGTCTTCGCGCCCCCGGCCGAGGAGGCCGAGCTATGGCTCGGCGACGACGCCTGCGCCCGCGACACCGGCACCACGCTGGAACTCGTCCAGGCGGTGCCGGTAGACGGCGTTCACTTCGAGGCTACCCTCGATCCCGGCGTTTACGGCGCCGAGATCCGCAGCGGCGACTACCTCGGCTGCGCCGAGTTCAGCGTCGCCACCGCCGAGAGCTGTGACGCCGAGGTCACCGTGGTGCTCGAGCCCTACGTGGCGGTCAAGAAGCCCAACCTCTACCTCTACCCGCCGGTCCCGATGGAGGTTGCCGCCCGCGTGTCGCGCCCGCGCGACGTCGTCGTGAGCGACCCGCCGCACGGGGCGGGAGGATGGCGCGTTGCCGCCTACCCGAACGGGGCGCTCGAAACCGCGCGCGGCCCCCGCGACTTCCTGTTCTACGAACTGGCCTACGACCCGGCCCGCTTCCAGCGCGAGGCCGGCTGGTGCGTGCCCGGCCCGCAGGCCCAGCACAGCATCGAGGCGGCGATGCAGGATCTTGGCTTCGCGGCCAACGAGATCGCCGACTTTGCCGAGGCCTGGGACCCGATCTTCCCCGCGGCGCCGTGGATGACCGTCTACCCGCAGCTGTCCGGATTGCCCGGCGTCGACATCGCGCCCGCCCCCGACAGCTTCCTGCGCGCCTGGTTCTACGTCGTCCCCGGTTGCGCCGCGGTACGCGAGCCCGAGCTACCGGCCTTCAACGCCGTTGGTTTCGTGGCGACCGAGTGGGGCGTGGCCTTCCACCCGGGGCTGGGCCCCGTCGTGGTCGACTAGGCACCCAAGTGGTCGTTGTCGGCGTTCGACAAACTCCAGCGCCGCAGCGTCGCCACGCGCACCCCCTCGGCCACGAAGGGGTCGCGGGCGAGGATCTGCTCCGCCTCGGCCCTGTCCACGGCGCGAAACACCACCAGCCCGCCGCTGCCATCGTCGAAGGGGCCGGCAAGCACGAGGCGTCCCGCTCGCTCCAGCGCCCGCAGGTACACCACGTGCGCGCGCACCTGCGCCCGCGTGGTCGCGACGCCGCTGACCGGCGCGAGGAAGGCCGCCCAGCGGGCGTGGGGATCCTCCCCAGCTAGGTCGCGACAGCCTCGCTGGTAGCGGGCCAGGCGCGCGGCCTCGTCGCGACCGATGAAGCTTCCCGCGAGGGTCTTGGCGAAGTCGAGCGCGGCCCAGGGCTTCGCGGTGACCACGTCGCCATCGACCACCACGTCCTCGTCGACGTAGGTGCTGCCAAGGAGCGCGGGCTCGGCGGCGTCGAGGAGCGCCGACCACTCGGGACGCGACGCGTACGGGGCGTGGGCGGTGTGGGTGGCTCGGCGCCCGTGGAGGCGCCCGGCCCGCGCCAGCAAGAGCGCGCCGTTGCAGATGCCGGCCACGCGCGGTGCGCCACGGATCGCCCCGAGGAGGGCCTCGTCGTCCCAGGCCGCGTCGAGCTCGCCGCCGGGGACCACCAAGAGCGAGGCGGGCGCCAGACGCTCGGGCAAGAGCGTGAAGCCCTCCCGCGCGCGGGCAGGCCCGGTGCCCATCACCCCTGCCCCCGGGATCATCGACAACACCGGCGTCACCTCGCTCCAGGCGCACCCCTCCCAGGCCAACACCGCGACGTCGTACATGCCCCGCCGACTATGGGCGGAGCACCAGCCTCGCCACCGTCTCGTTGCCCTCGCGGCCGAGCGTCGCCTCGCCGCCGTGGGCGACGGCCACCGCCTGCACGATGGCGAGGCCGAGGCCCGTGCCGGTTCGACCGGCGCTGGTGGTGTAGAAGGGCTCGAAACAACGGGCCTCGTCCGGCGGTCCGCGCCCGTGGTCTCGCACCTCGATGACGACGCCGTCGCCCTCGCGCCGCGCGTGGACGGCGACCGGCCTGCCGCCGTGGGCGATCGCGTTGTGGACGAGGTTGCCCACGGCGAGATCGACCAGCGTGGCCATGCAGGGGACGGTCCCGGCGGCGCTCTCGACGCTCACCCCGAGGCGCTCGCCCACGGTGGCGAGCAGCGCGTCGAGATCGACCGGCTCGCGGGGCGTCCCGGCCTCGGCGCGCGCGAGGTCGAGCAGGCCGCCCACCATGCGGTCGAGCCGGTCGAGGTCGGTGCGGGCGTTCTCCAGGAAGGTCGCGCGCTGGGCCGCGGGCATGCCCTCGTCCTCGAGCAGTTCGACGGTGGCGCGCAGGGTGGCCAGCGGCGTCTTGAACTCGTGGGCCACGTGCCCGGCGTAGTCGCGGTGGCTGCGCAATCGCTCGGCGAGTCGCGACCCGAGCGTAGCGAGCGAGGCCGCGAGGGCGCGCACCTCGGCGGCGTGGGTGCTCCCGGCCGCGGCCAGCCCCGGGTGAGCCTCCAGGGGCCCGGTGCTGGCCATCTCCTCGGCCGCCCGCGACAAGAGCCCCAGCGACCGTGACAGCCGCCATCCCGCGTACAGCGAGAGGCTCACCGTCACGAGCGCGGCGGCGCCGAGTCCGCCTCCCAGCCGCCGCGTGGCGTCTTGCAGCCAGTCGAGCACCTCGCGCACCGGTCGCGCCAGCAACACCGCGCCCACGACCTCGCCGTCGCGACGGAGCGGTGCCGACGCGTAGGCCCAGGTGAGGCTGTTCTCCTTGCGATCGTCGGCGCGGGGCAGGGTGACCGCCGGGGGCACGCCGCGCCGCAGCGCCACGCCATTTTTGCCCGCGAGGGCGTCGCGGATCTCGTCGCGATCTCCAAGGTACTCGCCCATGCGCGGGCCGCTGGTGGCCACGACGTGCCCGGTGGTGTCGACGATGCGCACGCCGGCGCCGGTAGCGGCGCGGATGTCGGCGAGCTGCCCCGGGTGCTCCGGGGTGACGTAGAGCGCGAGGATGGCGGCCTGCGCGGAGAGCTCGTCCACCCGCTGCTGGACGAGATCGCCCTGGATGGCGCCGGTGGCGAGGAAGGCGAGCACGCCGAGCACGAGCACGGCGAGGTGGGAGGCGACGAGCGCCGGTCGCAGGGCGACGGCGGGGAGCTTCACGCGCCCGGGTCCCAGCGCCAGCCCACGGCGGTGACGGTGACGACGCGGTCGACGCCCTGGGCGCGCAGCTTGTTGCGCACGCCGCGGACGTGGCTGTCGAGGGTGCGCTCGCTCACGTGGTGGGGACCGCCGTAGGCGGCGCGCACCATCGCCGCCCGGGTGACGACGGCGCCCGGGTCGCCGAGCAGGGCAGCCAGCATGCGGAACTCGGTGGCGGTCAGCTCGAGCTCCGCCTCGCCCACGAAGGCCCGGTGGGCGCGCACGTCCACGCGCACGCCGCTCTCCACCAGCTCCTCGCGGGGGGCGGCTCGCGCGGATCGTCGCAAGACGGCGCGGATGCGGGACACCAGCTCGGCCGGCGAGAAGGGCTTGGCGATGTAGTCGTCGCCGCCGAGGTCGAGGCCGAGCACCCGGTCGATCTCCTCGCCGCGCGACGACAAGAACACCACCGGCAGGTCGTGCTCTGCGCGCAGCTCGCGACAGGCAGAGATGCCGTCGAGGCCAGGCATGAGCACGTCGAGCAGAACGAGGTCGGGTCGCGACGCACGAACCTCGGCGATCGCCGAGCGGCCGTCGCTCGCCTCGCGCACCCGGAAGCCGGCGCGGGCGAGGGTGTAGCGCACCACCTCGCGCAGCCGCGGGTCGTCGTCGACGACGAGCACTTCGGGATCGGGCTTCACGCGTTGGCCTGCCCGAAGGTACCCACCTCCTCGATGGCCCGCACCCGGGCGGCCAGCTCCGAGAGGCGGGCCTGCACCGGCACGCTGTCCTGCGAGAGTGCCACGAGGCCCACCTGGACCCGCACGCGCAGCAGCTCGGCGAGGGCCGCCTCCACCTGCGCCACGCTGCGATCGCGCGCCTGTCGAAGCTCGGCGGCCAGGGTCGGCTCGGCCTCGGCGAGGAGCCGGTCGACGCGGGCCACGCGAGCGTCGGCACGCAGTAGTGCCGCCTCCAGCCCGTCGAGGTTGACCGGGAGCGGCTCGCGGTGCTCGGCGAGCGTGTCGCGCAGGCCCTCGAAGGCGGCGCGGATGCGCTGCGCCAGCGGCCCATCGGCGGTGGCGGGCGCGCTCAGCATCGGCAGGTACAGCGGCCACCCGAGCACGGCGGTGCCGACGACGCCCGGGGGCTGTCCCGCGCGATGCAACAGGCCGGCCACGAGCAGGCCGGCCACGAGCCAGCTCCCGAGCAGCGTCCACCACGCCAGGGCGCTCATTCGAGGTAGCCCATGGTGCGCAGCGCCTCGACGGCGCGCGTCTCGCGCGAATCCTCGTAGCCGTGGGCCTCGAGCAACTGCCGTGTTTCCTCGTCGATGGCCTGCACCGCCGCTGGCGCCGGTGGCTTGTCGTCCCCGGCTCGACCCGCCACCCGCCGCTCCACCTCGGTGAAGATGTCGCTGCGCGGCTTCTCGAGGAAGGCCACGGGCAACGCCCGGTGGAGCACGAAGGGCCGCAGCATCCACCCGGTCTGGCCGCCCACGGTGGCGAAGAGGCAGGCCACGCCGACGAGGACGAGGCGACGGCGCCACCACGAGGTGACGACGGGCACGATCGCGCCCAGGGCCCCGAGGCCGGTGAGCCCCGCGAGCCCGAGGCAGGCCACCACGAGCAGGGCCATCTGGCGGTAGAAGGCGAGGTCGGAGGCGGTGACCAGCACCGGGGCGAGCGCCAGCGCGAAGACCGACACGCGCGCGCTGACGACGAGCGCGCCCACCACCGCGCGGGGGCCATCCAGCGGCACGCCGTAGAGCGAGGCCAGCGCCCGCGCCGCCGGGACGATCACCAGCGTGGGCACGATGAACACGAAGGGCAGCTTGATGGCGGCGAAGGGTACCTGCCAGCCACCGTGGAAGGCGCCCACGGCGGCGCCGGTGACGGCGGCGCACGCGGCGGTGATGGCGAGCAGCGGCGGCACCAGCCCGGCGAGCCCGAGGCGCGGGAGGTCGTCGTCGAGCACCTGCCGGGGCTCGCGCACCACGCGGCCGAGGAGGGGTCCGATGGGCGGGCTCAAGCGCTTGCCGCGAGCTTGACGTGGGCGGCGAGGCTCACCCAGGTGGTGAGCAGCAGCCAGCCGGTGCCGAGCAGGGAAGCAACCGGACGCTCGCCGGGACCGCGAAGCCCCATCGCCGCCGCGAGCAGCGTGGCGCCGGCGAGGCCCGCGTGGGCGAGGCCGCTCAGCGTGTCGAAGGCGTAGTTGACGCCGCTGGTGGCGAAGAAGGCCACCACCGGCGCGAGCGCGAGCGCGAGGTAGCCGCCGCGCGCGAGCGTGTGGAGGTGCTCGCGGACCACGTCGCCGGCGGGCCGTTCGAGGCCGAGCCACTCGCGGCCCACGAGCACGCTCGGCAGGGTGAAGAGGCCGGCCCCGGCCACCGTCGCGA
>VGRQ01000342.1 GCA_016875315.1 Deltaproteobacteria bacterium
AGCGCCACGCTCGCGGTCCCGCTCGCGGTGCCGGGGGGAACGCTCGGTCGCTCCTCGTCGCCGTCGAAGCGGGCGCCGCGGCTACGGAGGAACTCCATCGTCCCCGGCCGGTAGCTGATCACCAGGGGCTTGCCGCACGTGCACTGCCGTTCCGCGCCGGGGAGGGGGTAGGGCTCCTCGATGCGGACGGGATGATTGCAGTGGGGACAAGTGATCTTGAGTGCCATCCGCCAGGACTTGTCCCCGCCTATGCCGGGGCGCTTGCGTTCGGGAGCGGCGGGCCCTATCTTCGAGGCAGATCGCATGCGAATCATCCGGCACCTCCTCGTGCTCGCAGGCGTCGGGGCTGTCGCGCTCGCCGGCTACCACGTGGCCGCGCGCGCCCAGACCTACGTCGCTTCCATCGAACCCCGGGCTTCCTCGCCCGATCTCACCAGCCGCTGGCCGCAGATCGGGAGAGGCGCCTACTCCCTCGCCGATCTTGCCGCCCTCGAACCCTCGGTGCAGCAAGTCGCGAGTCGCTACGTCGATCCCAAGCGCATCGACTACCCGAAGATGTTTGCCGCCGGGCTCGAGGCCGTGGAGCACAAGTGTCCCGAGGTGCTGCTGCGCCTCGACGGCGAGCGACTCCACGTCCAGGTCGACCGTTTCAGCACCGTGCTCACCGTCGCCGAGCTCGACAGCGAGGACGACGTGGTGGAACAGGCGCGCCGCGTGGCCCAGATCCTCGAGACGCAGCTCCCGAAGGGCAGGCACACGCTGCCCGAGATCGAGTACGCCTTCGCCAACGGGATGCTGAGTACGCTCGACCCGCACACCGTGCTCTTGCCGCCCGAGGCGGCGAAGAAGATGCAGGAAGACAACGACGGCAGCTTCGGTGGCCTCGGCATCTCCATCAAGATGCAGAACGGCGAGCTGACGATCGACTACCCGATGGTGGGCACGCCGGCCGACAAGGCGGGACTCAAGCCGGCCGACAAGATCGTCAAGATCGAGGGTGAAGGCACCTTCAACATGGACATCGAGGAGGCCGTGTCGAAGATGCGCGGCCCCGCGGGCAGCCACGTCACCATCACCATCATGCGCGAGGGCTTCGACCTGCCGCGCGACGTGAAGCTGCAACGCGCCGAGATCAAGCCCGAGGCGGTGTGGGGCGAGTTGCTCGACGGCAACGTGGGCTACGTGCAGCTCTCCAGTTTCCACCAGATGGTCGACAGCCAGCTCGACGCCGAGCTGACGGCGCTGGCGCGCAAGGCAGGCGCCGGCGGGCTCAAGGGCCTCGTCATCGACATGCGCGACAACCCGGGCGGCTACCTCGACCAGGCCACCAAGGTGGTCGACAAGTTCCTCAACAGCGGCGTCATCGTCGCCACCGTGGGCCCGCCGGGCGAGGAACGGGAGGAGAAGAAGGCGGTGGCCTCGGGCACCGAGCCCGCCTACCCCATCGCGGTGCTGATGAGCGGCAACAGCGCCAGCGCCAGCGAGATCGTGGCAGGCGCGCTGAAGAACACCGAGCGCGCCGTGATCATCGGCGAGCGCAGCTTCGGCAAGGGCAGCGTCCAGGAGCTGATGGACCTGCCCGGGGGCGCCCGGTTGAAGCTCACCGTGCGCCAGTACCTCACGCCGGGCGACCACTCGATCCAGGAGATCGGCATCCCGCCCGACATCGAGCTCAAGCGCAGCTACGTGTCGCCGCCGCGCGAGCTCAAGGAGTACGGCGTGATGTCGGGCCCCCGCATCTCGCTGTTCGCGCGCGAGAACATCCTGCGCGAGGCCGATCTCTCCGGCCACCTCGCCAACTCGATCAACCTCGAGATCCCGCCCGTCTACTCGCTGCGCTACCTCGCCCAGGACCCAGCCGACGTCGAGCAGAAGTCGGACCGGCGCGACGTGCGCGCCGACTTCGAGGTGATGCTCGCCCGCGACGTGCTGCTCGCCGCCCACGGGTCGCGACGCGCCGACGTTCTGGTGGCGGCGGAGAAGGTGGTGTCGAGCCGCGCGGGCAAGCAGGCCCAGGCCATCACCGGGGCCTTCGGGCAGCAGGGTATCGACTGGTCGGAGTGCGCCAATCCCGACGCGGCCTCGGCCGAGCTGGCCCTGCGTTTCGTGCCCCTGGGCGAGGAAGCCGAGGCGGATCGCCTCCAGGCCGGCAAGCTCACCCTCCTCCGCGCCACGGTGCGCAACACCGGCGATCGTCCCCTGTGCCAGGCGCTGGTGCGCTCGGCCTCGCCCAACGGCAACGACGTGCTCGACGGCATCGAGTTCTACATGGGCCGCGTGGAGCCCGGTGGCACGCGCACCTACGAGACGCGCGCCATGATCCCGGGAGGCTACCCCTCCGAGGTGGCGCAGGTGCGCCTCGACCTCGTCGACATGTCGCAGCGGGTGCTCGCCTCGTCGACCGTCGACGTGGCCACCGAGGGCAAGCCGCGGCCGGAGTACGCCTGGTCCTGGACGCTCGACGACAAGGCCGGGGGCGATGGCGACGGGCTGGTCGAGGTGGGCGAGACCATCCAGCTCCACTACACGCTGGCCAACTCGGGCGAGGGTCCCGGCGGCGACGTGACCTTCAGCCTTCGCAAGCTCCCGGGCATGGGCAAGGCGGTCGAGCTCAAGGAAGCCCGTTTCGAGGCGAAGGGACTCGCCGCGGGCGCCAGCCAGTCGGGCGTGCTCTCCTTCCGCGTGGCGGCCGAGCCGCCCGAGCCGAAGATGTCCTTCGAGCTCAGCGTGCGCGACAACACCCGCTACGACTACGCGGCCATCTCCCGCGCCGGGCTGTACGCGTACTCGGTGGCCACCGACTCGCTCGAGTTCACGCTCGGGCAGGCCGCGGAGGGCAAGCTGCGCCAGCCCCCTCGGATCGAGGTCACCCGCGCGCCCACGCTCCAGGCCGGCGAGGAGAGCGTCACCGTCTCCGGCGTGGCCACCGACGACACCGGCGTGCGCGACGTCATCGTCTACCAGGGCACCCGGAAGCTCGCCTACGTGGGCGGCGGTGGCGGCAGCACGCCGCTCCCCACGGTGCCGTTCACCGCCACGGCGGAGTTGACCGAGGGGAACAACATCATCGTGGTCACCACGCGCGACGTGGATGGCTTCACCGCCACGCGATCCTTCGACGTGTTGCGGCGCCCGACGGTGGCGGCTGCGCCCCCCGGCGGCGCGATCGTCCCCCCGGCGCCTCGCCCCGCCGGCGGCTGAATCGGCGGGCATCCGACCCGGGCGCCTCTCGCGCCCAGGGGGCAGGCTCCGCTACCATCGAGCGGTAGCCGCGCGCGCTACGCTGCCGGCGTTGGACGTCCTCTTCGCCCACGCCTACTTCCTCGCTCGCGACCCGCGCGAGCGCGAGCTCATGCGGCCGTTCCCGCCGCTGGGCCTGCAGTACCTCGTGGCATTTGTGTCTCGACAAGGATTCTCCGCAGACTGGTGGGACAGCACCTTCGCCGCAGGTCCCGAGGCCTTCGCGCCCGTGCTCGACGCGTCGCGACCTGGCATGGTTGGATTCTACGGTCACACGCTGACGCGCCCCGTCACCGCCGGCATGGTGGCGCAGGCCCGCGCCCGCGGCTGCCGGGTGATCGCCGGGGGCCCCGACCCCGTCCAGTACCTCGACGCCTACCTCGCCATGGGAGTGGAAGTGGTGGTGCTGGGCGAGGGCGAGGTGACGACGGCGGCGCTGCTCGCGCACCTGCGTCAGAACCGGGGGCGCTGGAACCGCGACACCCTCGGCGACATCGATGGCATCGCCTTCCTCGACGGCGGCCGCCTCGTGCGCACCCGGCCTCGCGTGCTGGTGCGTCCCCTCGACTCCTTGCCCTGGCCCCACCGCGAGCGTCGCGACATCGAAGCGTACTTCGCGGCCTGGCGCTCCCGTCACGGCGACACCGCCCTGTCCCTCACCAGCTCGCGGGGTTGCCCCTACCACTGCGCGTGGTGCTCCAAGCAGGTGTACGGCGACACCTTCCGGCGCCGCGAGGTCGACGCCGTGATCGACGAGATGGCCTTCCTCCTCGATCGCTTCGCGCCCGGCCAGCTCTGGTTCGTCGACGACATGTTCACTCTCAACCGCAAGTGGGTGGAGCGATTCTGCGCGCGGGTGGTGGAGCGCGGGCTGGCGGTCCCCTTCTACATCATCGGCCGCGCCGAGACGCTCGACCCCGCCCTGTGCGACGCGCTCAAGCGCGCCGGCTGTTTCCGCGTGTACGTGTCGGCGGAGTCGGGCGCCGACCACGTGCTCGACGAGATGGTGAAGGGCACCAGCGTTCTCGAGATCGAGGCGGCTGCGCGAAACCTCCGGCAGAGCGGCATCGAGATGGGGGCCTTCGTGATGCTCGGCTACCCCGGCGAGGCGCGCCGCGACATCCTCGCCACGCGCGATCTCTTGCGACGCATCGACCCCGAGGTGACGCTGTTGAGCGTGGCGCACCCGATGAAGGGCACCGCCTTCTACGATCGCGTGGAGGCCCAGATCCTCGGCGAGCGCGACGGCCGCTTGCGCTTCCGCATGCCGCTACCGGAACGAAGTTACGAGCGCGCCCAGCGCATGATCTGGGCCGACATCGAGCGGCGCCGCGAGCCGCGGCTCCGGGCGCACGCCCGCTACGCGCTCTGGCGCAGCCTCTTCGCGCTTGCCTGACCAGCCCCGCGATAGGATCCGCGCCATGGCGCACTTCGAAGAGGGAACCACCCTCGACCGATTCCTCCTGGAGACGATGCACGCCCACCCGGGGGCGACGGGGAGCTTCGTCAACCTGGTCAAGCAGGTGGCGCTCGCGGGCAAGCTCTGCTCGGCCCGCGTGCAGCGCGCCGGCCTGGCCGGCATGTTCGGCGCCACCGGCAGCATGAACATCCAGGGCGAGTTCGTCCAGAAGCTCGACATCTACGCCAACGAGACTTTCAAGCGGGCGCTCGAGCACGCCGGCGTGGTGTGCATGGTGGTGTCGGAGGAGGAAGACGCGCCCATCTTCGTCCCGCCCGCCTTCGAGGTGGGGGAGTACGTCTTCGCGATGGACCCGCTCGACGGCTCCTCCAACATCGACACCAACGCCAGCATCGGGACGATCTTCGCCGTCCACCGCCGGCGCTCCAACGGTCGCGACGGGACGCTCGACGACGTGCTCCGTCCCGGCACCGATCTCGTGGCCGCCGGCTACATCGTCTACGGCGCCGGCACGGTGCTGGTCTTGTCCACCGGCAAGGGTGTGCACGGCTTCACGCTCGATCCCTCGGTGGGCGAGTTCTTCCTGTCTCACCACGACATCCAGCTCGCGCCCCGGGCGCGCAGCTACTCCTGCAACGAGGCCTACGCCGCGCAGTGGGACCCGCGCCTCCAGGAGTGGCTGCGGCGAGTGAAGGAGCCCGCGCTCGGGTGGTCCGCTCGCTACATCGGCTCGCTGGTGGGCGACTTCCACCGCAACCTCGTCAAGGGCGGGCTCTTCATGTACCCGCCCACCGCGAAGGCGAGGTCGGGCAAGCTGCGCATGCTCTACGAGGCCGTGCCGCTCTCCTTCCTCGTCGAGGCGGCAGGCGGCGCCAGCATCGATGGGTCGCGACGCATCCTCGACAAGGTGCCCGCCGACATCCACGAGCGCACGCCGCTCTTCATCGGCAACCGCGAGAACGTCGAGGAGATCGCCGAGGTCTTGCGCGGATGAGCGCGATGACTGCCGCGCGGTGGGGGGGGCGACGACTGGGGACGATGCCCCTCGTTGGCGAGCGCTGGGTGCTGGAGGAGTCGGGCGTCGTGGATCAGCCGACGGTGCCCGGGGAGCGCGCACACTTGCACAAGGAGCGCTGGCGCCTGGACGGGCGCCTCGCCCTGGTGCGCAAGCACCTTCCCGGCGTGGGCGGCCCCCCGGTGGTGCTGGTGCACGGCTTCGCCCAGAACCGCTACACCTGGCACCACTCGATCCGGTCGTTCAGCGCGTGGCTGGCG
>VGRQ01000343.1 GCA_016875315.1 Deltaproteobacteria bacterium
CCCCGGGGCTGGGGGTGCGCTGGTCGGGCGAGGCGAGCGGCGGTTAGGCGCTCCCGATGTGGCAGAAGCTCGTGGTCGCGCTCTCGGGGGCCATGGTGGCGTGGGCGGCGCAGCCGGAGGCCGATCGCACGCGCCACGAGCGCCAGATCGACACGGCGCTGCTCTTCCTCCCGCGCGGCGACACGATGCGGGTGGCCGCCTCCGGCTTCCACGAGCCGCTGGCGAGCCTGCTCTGGGTGCGGGCGGTGATCACCTTCGGCGAGCGCTACGACACTGATGCCAGCGAGGAGTGGCGCGAGTGGCTCGCCGGCGCCGTGCTGGCGGTGAACACGCTCGATCCCCGCTGGCGCACCGCCTACCACTACGGCGGCGGCCTCCTCCGCTCCGTGGGGGCGATCGATGCCGCCAGCGCCGTGTTCGAGCGCTGCAGCGAGGCCGTTCCCACCGACGGATGGTGCCCCTTCTCCCGAGGGATGAACGCCTATCTCTACGAGAAGGACCGCGAACTGGCGGTCAAGTGGATGCACATGGCCGCGGAGCGCCCCGGCGCGCCAGGCTGGTGGTCGGCGGCGGCGGCCGGCATGGTGAGCGAGAGCGGTGCCCGCGAGGGCGCCCTCGCCTACATCGACGCCCAGCTCGCCGAGGCGGCCACCGAGGCCGAGATCCACTACCTCGAGCGCCAGAAGCGGCGCATCCTGCACGACCAGGTGGTCGACCAGTGGGCGGAAGCCTGCCGCCAGCACTACCGCGACACCGGGGCGCGGCTCCCCGCGCCTGAGGCGCTGCTCGGGCTCGGCTTTGCGCTGCCGGAGAACCCCCGGGGCGACGCCTGGGTGGTGGGCCGCGACGGCGTGGTGCGCTCCGAACGCGCCGAGGTGGAACGGCGGGGCGAAGCGGTGGGCGACGAACGCGCGCTGGTCGTCGCTCCCCGTTGAGGGCTCGTCGGCGCGCGGCCCTCGGCCTGGGCGCCTCCCTCGGCAACCCCGGCGCCGCCCTCGCCCTCGCCGCGCGCGCTCTCGATGCGCTGCCCAACACGCGCGTGATCGCGACCAGCCGGGTGTACTGGTCCCCACCGGCCGGGGGGGTGGCGCGCCGCCCCTTCCTCAACGCCGTGGTCGTGGTCGAGACCTCGCTGTCGCCTCGCGAGCTGGTCCGCGCCGGGCGCGAGATCGAAGCACGCGCCGGTCGCCGTGCGTCGCGGCGATGGGCCGATCGGGTGCTCGACGTCGACCTGCTACTCGTCGACGGCGTCGCCTCCCGCGACCCCGAGGCGCAGCTTCCTCACCCGCGCCTCGGCGACCGGCCCTTCGCGCTGGTGCCGCTGGTGGAGGCCTGGCCGGGCGCCGCTCACCCCGTCACCGGCAAGCGCTACGCCGCGCTGCCGGCCGCTGCAGTGGCGTTGCCCGCGGTCGGCACCCTGCCGCGGCCCACCGGCGGGATAGGCGCGCGCCGCGCCGGAGAGTCCGCCATGAAGTTCTTCCTCGACACCGCCAACCTCGACGAGATCCGCGAGGCCGCCAGCTGGGGCATCATCGACGGGGTCACCACCAACCCTTCGCTCATCGCCAAGGAGGGCCGCGATTTCGTCGACACCATCTACCAGATCTGCACCATCGTCGACGGCCCGGTGTCGGCGGAGACGGTGGCGGTCGACGCGCCGAAGATGATCGAGGAGGGGCGCCTGCTGGCGCGGGTCCACCGCAACGTGGTGGTGAAGGTGCCGCTCACCATCGAGGGCATCAAGTGCTGCAAGGCGCTGTCCGCCGAGGGCATCCGGGTGAACGTCACCCTCTGCTTCCAGCCGATGCAGGCGCTCATCGCCGCCAAGGCCGGCGCCACCTACATCAGCCCCTTCCTCGGTCGTCTCGACGACGTGAGCGAAGACGGCATGGACCTCATCCAGAAGATCGTCCAGATCTACGCGAACTACCCCGAGCTGAAGACCCAGGTGCTCTCGGCGAGCATCCGTCACCCGCTGCACATGGTGCAGGCGGCGATGGCCGGGTCCGACGTCGCGACCGCGCCCTTCAAGGTCTACAAGGCCCTCTACAGCCACCCCCTCACCGACAAGGGCAACGCCGCCTTCCTCAAGGACTGGGAGACGGTGCCCGACCGCGACATCATCGGCCAGGTGAACCGCTGGCTCTCGAGCCGCGGCTAGGCGATGTCGTACTTCGCCGGCAAGCACGTCCTGGTGACGGGCGGCAGTAGTGGCATCGGCTTCGCGGCGGCGAGAGGCGTCATCGCGCGCGGCGGCCGGGTGACGATCGCCGCGCGTCGGCCGAAGGAGCTCGACGAGGCCCGCGCGCAGCTCGGCGAAGGGGCGATGGCCCTGCCGCTCGACGTGGCCAACGAGGCCGAGGTGGTGGAAAAACTCGGCGAGCACGACCGGGCGCACCCGGTGGACATGCTCCTCAACAACGCGGGCGTGGTGATGCCGGGGCGATTCCTCGAGCTGCAACCCGACCAGTTTCGCTGGATGATGGACATCAACTACTTCGGCACCGTCCACTGTTGCCGCGCGCTCTTGCCCGGCATGGTGGCGCGGAAGTCGGGCCACGTGCTCAACGTGTCGTCGATGGCCGGCGCCATCGGCATCTACGGCTACACCGCCTACTCGGCCTCGAAGTTCGCGCTGGTGGGCTTCTCCCAGTGCCTGCGCGGCGAGATGTGGCCCCACGGCGTGCGCGTGAGCGTGTGCCTGCCGCCCGACACCGACACGCCGCAGCTCGCCTTCGAGAACCAGTACAAGCCGGCGGAAACCAGGGCGATCGCGGGCAACGTCAAGACGATGAGCGCCGACGCCGTGGCCGCCTCGATGCTCGACGGCATGGCCGCCGGGAGCTTCGAGATCATCCCCGGGCTCGACGGCTGGTTCAGCGCCCTCGCTCAACGACTGATGCCCGGGGTCGTGCGAATGGTCTGTGACAGCTCCCAGAAGAAAGCGGCTACCGTGAAAGGGTGATCCCCCTCCTTGTCTTCCTCGCCGCCTGCGACGGCGGCGACCCGCCCGAGAGTGGCTGCACCGGCGCCTGTGGTTGCGAGGCGAGCGTCGACGTGGGCGGCACCAGCTACGACGACGACGGCCGTCCCATCTGGGTGGAGATGCCCGCGGGCAGCGAGCAGACCATGGTCCACGGGCCGCAGGGCGGCTGGCACGTGCTGGCGGCGGCCCGGGTGCAGGGGACGGCCGAGGTGGTGAGCATCGAGTACACCATCGAGTACCCGGCGCGAGAGGCGCAGCTCTCCTACGGGCTGTTCCGCGTGATGCTCGTCGCCGAGGGCGAGTGCGGCGGCTACTACCCGAGCATGTTCGGCATCCTCGACGTGGCCGCCCTGGCCGCGGGCGACGCCGACACGCCGCCGGAGTTGCTCGGCGGCGAGGAATTACTCCTGCGCATGGACGTGGACGACGGCGAGGGCGCCAAGGCGAGCGACGAGGTGACGGTCGTGGCCGCCCTCGACCCGCAAGATGTCGAGGACACCGGCGATACCGGCGCCCCCGACTCGGGCGAGTGACCCGTCAGATCTGCTGCGAGTAGAACTCGACGATCTTCTGGGGCGCGCACTCGAAGGGCAAGTCCTCGCGCTGCGGCTCGGTGACGATCTTGCCGCTGGCGGTGGCCGGGTCGAACTCCAGGTAGCCGGGGCGCACGCGGGTGGCGGCGAGCTCCAGCGCGGCCTGGATGAACGGGCGCGACTTGCTCTTCTCGTGGATGGCCACGGCGGCGCCGGGCTTCACGTGGAAGCTCGGGCGGTCGACCCGCTGGCCGTTGACGGTGATGTGGCCATGGACCACGAGCTGGCGGGCCGCCGGGATGGTGGCGGCGAGGCCGAGGCGCCAGATGATGTTGTCGAGGCGGCTCTCGAGCAGGGTGACGAGAATGCGGTCGGTCGTGCCCTTGCGACGGCTGGCCTCGGTGACGTAGCGACGGAATTGTTTCTCGAGAATGCCGTAGTGGAAGCGCATCTTCTGCTTCTCCACGAGGCGTTCCTTGTAGTCGCTCTGCTTGCCTTTGCGGCGGGTACCGTGCTGGCCGGGGGGGAACGGGCGGTCGAGCGTAGCGACCGTCGTAAGGCCCGGAAGCACCACGCCCACCTGCCGGCAACGAGCGAGCCGGGGTCCACGATAGCGTGCCATGATTATGGCTCCTTGGGTGCGGGAAGTTCGCGAGACCGGGGGTTCGACGGGATGTCGTGGGCCGGGCTCGCCTGCCCCGGGATGGGGCAGCCCGCGCGGCTAACCGTTAGGCCCCCGAACACGCAAGGAGGCCAGCCGTGAGCACGCTGCAAGACGCCCTGAAGAAGGCGATCCAGCCGGGTGCCGCGGTCGAGGCGCGGGAGCTTGCCGCCGGCCCACCCGTGGGGGTGGCGGCGCTGCCGCAGGTCGCCGCGAGCGAGTGGGCCCGCCTGCTCCGAGACGGCGGCGTGTCCCTGCCTGCCGACGCTGCGGTGGCCACCTACCAGCAAAAGACAGCCGGGGTGGTGAAGGATCTCGAGCGCGCCGGGCGGTCGCGCGAGGCCAGGGCACTGGCCTCGGCCCGGGACGAGTTCCTGCGCCTGCGCGAGCGGAAGGCGTGGGAAGGCGTGAAGGCCCGCTTCGAGGAGCTGGGCCTCCCGGAGAAGGCCTACCGCGCCATCAAGCAGGAGGGCGCCGACCCCGAGAAAGTGCTGGGCCGGCTCTACACGCGCCGGGCCGAGGAGTGGCGCGGCATTGCCGCGGCGCGGCTTCGCGACACGCTGCTCGGCAAGTGAGGTAGTATGTGCGCCGAGGTGTGCATGCGCAGCCGTCGGGGCGTGACGCTCATCGAGATCGCAATCGTCACCGCGATCATCGGGATCTTGGCGGGGATTGGCGCTGGCCTGCTCACCGAGACCATCCCTTCCTGGCGCACGCGCCGCGCGGCAAACGAGTTTCTCGCCCAGGCCAACGCCGCCCGCGCGATGGCCATCTCCGACGGCGCCGAGTACCGGATCTGGTTCGAGACGACCGACGCCGACCCCTCGGCGAGCGGCGCGGGAGAGGGCACCTACTGGGTGCAGAAGGGCAACGCGGCCAAGGAGTCGTCGAGCTGGGACACCCTGCCCGTGGAGATGGACGGTGCCAACAGCATCCAGGGCGAGGGCTACGTCAACATCGCCGACGGCGAGGAGGACGAGCTGCCCGGCGTGACCATCCAGTCCATCGACCCTGCCCTCGCGGGGCCTGCGCACGGGGGCAGTCCCGACGCGATCCATTTTGGGCCGGCCGGGTTGGTGCTCAACGACGGCGGCGACTTCGGATGCGACATCACCGGCGACGGGGGCAGCGACGGGTTCATCTGCGTGCGCTTCGTGAACAAGGAGAAGGCGCAGGCGGGCGACAGCGACGTGTGGGTGGTGTCGATCTCGCGGGCGGGCATGGCCCGCATCTTCCACGGCGAGACGGGCGTGGGCTACGCGGCCGGCAGCGACAACACGACCGCGAACGTCAGCACCGGTACCGGCTACGCCGGCGCCTCGGCAGAGTAACAAACTCGCGGTCGCGACAAGAATTCCCCGGAGGGGGGCGGCTCGCTGCCGAGAGCAGCCCGCGCGGCGGCGATGGTGGCGGCGAGGTCGACCGGCCCGGCGCGGGGGGCGTCCAGCTTGGCCATCGCCTTGGCCCACTGGCCCTCGCGGCCACGGGGGTTGCCGCGACGATGGTGCTCGAGGCTCACCGCCAGCTGGATGAGGCCCTGGATCCAGGTTTTCTCCTGCCCGGCAGGCTGCGCTCGCCACAGGTGCTCCCAGGCCTCGTGGGCCTCGAAGTACCGGCCGGCGTCGTAGTGGGCCGCCCCCTCGGCGAACCGCGGGTCGAGCCAGGGGCCGGTTGCCGTCGCGCTCACCGCGTACCTCCGGGCCCCGGCCGCGCCGCGACGAGCGAGCCCAGCAGCGCGCTGGCGTTCGCGC
>VGRQ01000344.1 GCA_016875315.1 Deltaproteobacteria bacterium
TTTGCCATGGGCATGGCGGCCTACCCCGAGCTGTCGCGGCTGTACGCGCAGGGGCGGCGCGCCGAGGCCTGGGCGCTCTTGCGCACGGCCCTGCTCCGTGCCCTCGTGCTGGCGCTCGGGGCCCAGGTGGTGCTGTCGGCGGCGGGTCCCGAGGCCGGCACGCTGGTGTACTCCGCCGCGCGGATCCCGCCGGAGCGCCTCGACGAGCTGGCGGCCTGCCTCGGAGCTTTCTCGCTCGCTCTGGGTCCGTGGACGGTCCAGACGCTGGTGGCGCGTGGTTTCTACGCGCGGGGGCGCACCTGGGTGCCGACGCTCTGGGGCACGGCGGTGCTGCTCTTGTCGCTCCCGCTCTACGCGCTGGGATTCCAGACCCTCGGGGCGCTCGGCCTGGCGCTGGCGTCGAGCGGGGCCATCACCGTCTACGTGGTCTCGCTGTACGCCAAGCTCGACCGGGAGGTCCGCGAGGGCGAGGGCGTGGGTCGCGACATCCTGAAGCTGTGCGCGGCGGCGGCGCTGGCGGTGGGCGCCGGGCTCTCGGCGCGGGCCATCCTGCCGCCGTTCGCCTACACCCGGCTCGATGCCGCCTGGCGCATTGGGATCATCGCCATCGTGAGTAACATGGTGTTCGTGGGCGTGGCGTGGGGGCTCGGCGTGGCCGAGTTGCGCGGTCTTGTCCAGCAGGCGGCGCGCCGCCTCCCCGGGGCGAGAGTGTTCACCGGGGCGCCCACGGGCCCGGATAAGGCCGACCCATGAACATCGTCGTCACCGGCAGCAGCCGGGGTATCGGCGCCGCCATCGCGCGGCGGCTCGCGGCCCCCGGGCGCGCCGTCCTCGTCAACTACTTGCAGGGGGAGGAAGCCGCCCGCGCCGTGGCCGCCGATGTGGAGGCCCGCGGCGCCCGGGCAGTCCTCGTCCAGGGCAACGTGCGCAGCGAGGACGACCTGCGCCGGATCGCGGCCACCTTCGACCGCGTCGACGTGCTCGTACACAACGCCGCCATCGGCGTGCTCAAGCCCTTCGACAAGATCCGCGCCGCCCAGTGGGACCTCACCCTCGAGTCGTCGCTGCGCCCCTTCTGGCTGTTGACGAAGCTCTGCCCGCTCGCGGACGGCGCCGCGGTGATCGGGCTCTCCTCCATGGGCTCGTCGCGACACGTCCCAGGCTACGCGGCCATGGGCGCGGCGAAGGCGGGGATGGAGGCGCTCACCCGCCAGTTGGCGGTCGAGCTGGCGCCTCGGGTGCGGGTCAACACCGTCTGCGGCGGCCTCGTGCGTACCGACGCGCTTCGCTACTTCCCCGAGGGCGAGCAGATGGTGGCGCTCGCGTCACGGCACACCCCCCTCGGTCGAATCGCCGAGCCCGACGACATCGCCTCGATCGTGGAGTTGCTGGTCGATCCCCGCAGCTACTGGATCAACGGGCAGGTGATCGTGGCAGACGGCGGCTTGTCAATCCGATAGTCGCGTCACACATTTCGCGGTCCTGTCGTTGTGGCTCGTGTCGGACCGTGGCAAGATCACGTGTCCCGGCGCGCGCCGCACGCGTCTTCTCCCGGAGCTTCGAATGTCCCGTTTCGGTTGGCCCTCACTCCTCGCCCTCGCGGCCATCGGCTGCGTCACCGACAACGAGCTCACCTCCAAGGACGATCCCAGCACGCAGTTCGACTCGGGCGGTGACTGGCAGCCTCCCGAAGACACCGACGACACCGACATCGACACCGACAGCGGCGGCGGCACGGTGATGCCCGACTACTGCGACGAGCGCAGCTTCGCCGCCGAGGCGGTGGCGCAAGACGCCGACTGCGAGGGCGGGCCCCGCCAGCCCGACTGGAACCTCGAGGTGCTGTGGGAGAAGCAGGTGGGTAGCGGCACCTACAGCCCGCCCGTCGTGGGCCAGGTCACCGACGACAACAGCGATGGCGTCGTGGACGACTCCGACGTGCCCGACATCGTGGTGTTCGACGCCTCCGCGGTGCTCTGGGTGATCTCGGCGGAAGATGGCTCCAACGGCTGGCAGGCCACGCTCTCGAACTCGATGAACCAGCTCTCCGCCATCGGCGACGTCGACGGCGACGGGCTCCCGAACGTGGTGGCCGACAGCAACTACACCGTGACCGCCTACGACAACGAGGGTCGCGTGGTGTGGACCGGCCCCTCCTCCTACGGCAAGAACAAGGGTACCTGCGGCGCCTTCGGCATGGCCGATCTCGACGGCGACGGCAGCGCCGAGGTGTACCACGGCAGCCGCATCATCGACGGCACCAACGGCGACGTGCGCGGCAACGGCTCCGAGGGCGACGGCCTCGGTGTCGGCAACTCCTACGGCCACAGCATCGCCGCCGATCTCGATGGCGACGGCGTCTGGGAAGTCGTGGTGGGCAACGCGGCCTACGACCCCGACGGCAACAGCGTGTGGGCCAACGGCGAGCCCGACGGCACCGTGGCGGTGGCCGACCTCGACAGGGACGGCTCCCCCGAGGTGGTGTCGGTAGGCAACTACGGCGTGTACACCATGGACGCCAACGGCAACGTGCTCTGGACCTTCGACCTCGGCGGCGGCCTTGCCACGACGCCGGCCATCGCCGACATCGACGGCGACACCTACCCGGAGGCCCTGGTCGCCACCACCAGCGAGCTCTTCGTGCTCGACATGAACGGCAACGAGGTGATGTCGATCTCCGCCCCCGGGAGCGGCAGCGGCCGCGGCGGCGTGTCGGCCTACGACTTCGATGGCAACGGCACCTGGGAGATCGTGTGGCAGGCTCCGACGGCGCTCTTGATCATCGACGGCAAGACCGGCGACACCCTCACCGACTACTCGCTCACCGCGCCCACCTGCGCCGGGCCCGTGCCCATCGTCGACGCCGACAACGACGGCGACGCCGACATCATCACCTATGATTCCTCCGGGAAGATCCGCGTCTTGACCGACAGCGCCGGCTTCACCCAGGCCCGCCCGGTGTGGCACCAGAGCGACTACTCGCTCACCAACATCGGCGACAACTCGGAGATGCCGGAAGACCCGGAACCGAACTGGATGGGCGCGAACAACTTCCGCGCCGGCGCCCCGGTGGAGCAGATCAACAGCCTCTACCCGGTGATCCGCGACGTGTGCGCCGACGAGTGCGAGGGCGGCTCGGTGTGGGTGTGGTACTCGGTGGCCAACAACGGGTACTACTCGGTGAACGACCGCCTCGCGGTGGAGTTCTGGGGCGTGACCGACGCCGGCTACGCCTTGCTCGGCGAGGCCACGTGGTCGGGCACTGTCGATGCCGGCATGATGACCGAGGCTGACTTCATCCAGCTCACCGGCGTGTCGACCCCGCTCTACGACATCGACGTGCGCATCTCGGGCACCAGCGAGGACTACACCGACTGCGACGACGCCGACGACATCGACAAGTGGGGAAGTCAGATCTGTGAGTAGGGGGGGAACCCGCGTGGCGGGTTCCCCTTCCCCCCACCGCCTGACACAACCCGACTCTGGGGGTTGTTGCTCGCGGATTAGCGTCGCCGCTTGAGGCCGAGCAACGCGAGCAATGCTGCCGCGCTGCCCTCGCTGCAGCCGCAGGGATCGTCCCCCGGGGCCTTGGCCGTGTCCTGTGGCGCGGTGTCGTCGTCGCTGTCGGTCGGGTCGGTTGTGTCGGCCGTGTCGCCGGGCGAGCCGGTGTCGCCCGGGTCTCCGGTGTCGGTGGGGCCGAGGGTCGTGAGGTACACGCAGGCGTCGTCGATGTTCCAGCCGCCGGCGGAGTCGTAGTCGTCGCTCTCCAGCTCCCAGCTCAGCGTCACCGGCGACGACGACGGGGTCACCAGGACGGTGTGCAGGATCCAGTCCTCGTCGGCCGCCACCTCGGTGGTCCAGGACTCGGCCTCGTTGACGTAGAGCCGCGCGTGGTCGCCGCCCTCGGCGTCGAGGGTGAGCCAGCGCCGAAACTGGACCACGAGGGGACGGTCGACCGGCAGGTCGAGCGGCGGCGTGTAGAGCCGGTTGACCACCTCGTAGGGGTAGGCGCCGTCGCGATCGAAGTCATTCCCCCAGGCGTTGTCGCCGGTGTAGGCGCCGTAGGGGTCGCCGGCCATGCCCTCCGGCACGCCGAAGGCCCAGTCGTCGGCGCTACCGCCGCTGCCGGAGAGCGCGGCGTGGGTGAAGGTGCCGTCGCCGCTGCTGAAGTCCTCGCACCAGCCAGCCTCGGTGGCGCCCACGTAGAAGCTGTGCGCGCCCACCGCCGGGAAGCGCAGCTCCTCGCCGTCGCCCGCCACGGCCACGATCGCATAGGAAACGACGGTGCCGTTGGGCTGCGCGGGGATCACGCCGGTGGCCACGCCGTCGCCCAGCGCGAGCGGGGTGTCCGTCCACGTGGCGCCGTCGGTCGACCAGGAAACGCGCACGGCCCCGAGGTCGAGCTCGATGCAGCCGGGGGCGAGGCTCCTCACGTTGGCGACCACCGCGATGTCGGTGTCGGCGGGCTGGTTCTCGATGGGCGCGTGGGCGAGGGTGGCGGGGAAGCTCTCCACGGCGGGACCGAGCCCGTGGTCGCCGAAGGCCTCGACCAGGAGGCAAAGGTGCGGCGTGCCGTCGGAGAGGTCGGCGTTGTCGTCGTCGGCGAGCATGTACTCGTCGAAGATGGTCTCCAGCGTGGGCCCGCCCACGAGGGCGTCGGCGAGCAACTGCGAGGAAACGGTCCAGGCCTGTCCCTTGTCGCCAGCGCCCTCGCCATGGAGCGCCTGCAGCGCGCCGAGCAGGTCCCAGGCGGCCCCCGAGTAGATCAATGAGTCCTGGTAGACGTTGTCGCGGATGTCTTCCGGGTAGTGGCGGAATGTCGTGAGGTCGCGGATGGCGCGGCCGTCCTCGTACCACCCGAGCGCGATCGCCGAGTCGAGCGTCTGCATCGCCGCGACGAGGTCGCCCGCCGCCTCGCCGATGGTGCCGTCGACGGTGCCGCTCATGACGCTGTTCTCGTGGAAACCGTGCCCCCACTCGTGGTAGTTGGTGTCGGCGATCTGCCCGGCGTTGGTGCAGCCATCGCCTTCCACGCCGAAGTTCACCGCGCCGTCCCAGTAGGCGTAGCAGGTGACGCTCGCGTTCACCTTGGAACGCACCTGGGTGTCGAGGAAGGCGAGCCCAGGCGCGAACAGCAGCGCCCAGTCCCGCACCTGGTGGAGGTACACGAAGCTGTCGATCTCGGCCTGCGTGGCGGCGGCGCTGGTGTAGAGCGGCGAGGTGCCGTCGATCATCAGCTCCCCCTCGTCGCCGCCCTCGTTGGTCACGCGCACGTAGGGGCCCTCGAGGTAAGCGGTCCAGCTCTCGCTGTCGTCGATGCTGAAGCGGCCGTCGCTGCCGGTGGTCGCGGTGGCGCCGGAGCTCGACTCGATGGTGGCGTAGGGGAGGGGCGAGGTGGTGGTCCCGCTGGAGGCGTGGCGGGTGTCGTGCTCGGCGCTGAGGACGCCATCGAGGAAACGGACCGCGTTGGTCGCCTGTAGTTCTCTGCCCGTCTCAATGTCGACGAGCACGGTCCACCGGCCGGGCGGCGAGACCGTGTCGCGGCGCTCCACCCGCGCGAGCCGGTGGATGCCGTCGCGAGGCACGATCACCGCGCCCCGGGGGACGGCCCCGTTCACCCGCAGGGTCGGTCGCGTGTCCACACCGAGCATGACGATCTTGCCGCCGCGAACGCGGAAAGTCGCGCCAGCCCCCCACACGGGATGCCCCTGCCAGGTGCGCGAGTAGTCCACGTACCAGGTGTCGTTCCGCGGCAAGTAGGCCGCCGACTCGAAGGCGAGATCCCCCGGGGCGACCCCGAGCAGCCGCGCGTTTCGCTCGATGAAGGCGTCGAGCGCGGCGACCAGGTCGCGCTCGCCGTGGAGGGCGCCCAGCGAGATGGGCGGCCCGAAGGCGCGGGTGGCGGTGCCGTCGGCGACGCGC
>VGRQ01000345.1 GCA_016875315.1 Deltaproteobacteria bacterium
AAGCGTGCCGCCGGTGGCGGGGTCTTCGGTGGGGAAACTCCCGCCGCTGGCCGCCACGGCGCCGCCGTCGATCCACAACTCATGGCTTTCCAATGTCTACTCCTCTTCTTCCTCGGGCTCGGGTCGAAACACGTTGACCGAGAATGCCACCCCGGGCACGGGATCGCCCCCGGTGACGCCGGTCATGTTGCCTTCCACCAGGATCTTCAGGAAGTCCAGTGGCAACGCGCCTGCCCCGGCGTGTACCGCCCACGGGGCGAGGCCCTGCGCGCCGTCGGGGTCGAAGCTGCCCTCCACGCACAGCACCGGGTTGACCATCGCCTCGGGGATGAACACGCCGTAGACCGTGCCGGTGGCGAAGGGCGAGCCATAGGCCATGCCACCCATGCCGCCTACTGCCACGGTGAGGAAGTCGGCTGGGTAGTACTCCGCGCCGAGAATCGCCTCGTAGATCTCGTAGTCGGGCTCAGGGTAAACAGCCACGCCCGACCAGGTGGCGAAGGAGTCGGTTTCGACGGTCACGTTGGCCTCGATGATCGCCGCCTCGTAGTCGAGGTCGTAGCCCCCGCCGATGGCGACCATCGGGCCCTCGCCCTCGTTGAAGTACCACTGGAACTCCGAGCCCAGCATGCGCCCCGGGGAGATGCCGAAGTACTTGCCGTGCTGGGGCAGGTACAGCGCCCAGTCGTCCCAGTCTTCCAGGCCGAAGCCGGCGTTGATGATGCCGCCGCGGCTCTCCCACGAGCCGCCGTTGTAGCCGATCATCAACCACTCGGGCCGCGCGATCTCGTTCACCCCGAGGTCGGGGGGCGGGTCCTGGAAGCCGAAGGCCGGCGCGTAGTCCATGGTGGCGTCGATGTCGGCCCGGTACACCAGTCCCCCGGCGTTGCCGGCCACGTTCACCTCGGCCTCGGCGTTCCCGGCGAAGTTGTCGGTGTTGGACAGGTCGAGGGCGCCGCGCACTTGCACGCCGCCTCCGACGAAAACCTCGGCGTCCTGGGCGAAGGTCAGGGACGCGAGCGCGAGCAGCATGGGGTCTCCGGGGGGCAGGGTGAACCCGAAACGTACTACACTCGCGCGCCCGCCGGAGCCGACATGCCCGTTTCCAGTCCCGCCCGCGTCGTCCACACCGAGGTGCCCGGCCCGCGGGCCCGCGAGCGCATCGCCCTCGGCGCCTTCGACCTCCAGCACGGCTACCGAACGGTCGTGGTCGACGACGAGAAGTCGCAGGGCGTGTCGCTCGCCGACGTCGATGGCAACGTGTTCCTCGACCTCTTCAGCTCCTTCGCCCTCGGCGCGCTCGGCTACAACCACCCGGCGCTGGTCGAGGTGGCGCGCAGCGACGAGTTCCTGCGCGCCTCGATCAACCCCACGAGCACGCCCTTCCTCACCACCGACACCTGGCTGCGCTTCATGGCCGAGCTGAAGGAAAAGTGGGCGCCGAGGGGCACCGAGCGCGTGTTCTGCGTCGATGGCGGCGGCGAGGGCATCGAGTCGGCGATCAAGCTCGCCTTCATGGCGCACGCCACGCGGCGTCGCGTCGCCGCCGGCGGCCCAGCCGACCCGCTCCAGCTCTCCGCCGAGGCCCAGGAGCGCATCCTCGACAACGAGGGCACCGACAGCGTGCTCATCGCCTTCCGCGGTGCCTTCCACGGGCGCTCGCTGGGGGCCTTGTCGGCCACCCACAGCAAGATCACCCACAAGGCCGACGTGCCCGCCTTCCGCTGGCCCATGGCCACTTTTCCCGCCAACCGCTGGCCGCTCGAGCGCCACGCGGACGAGAACGCCGCCGCCGAGGCGGCCTCGCTCGCCGAGGTGGCGCGCATCTTCGAGCAGCACGACGGCCGCGTGGCCAGCGTGCTGGTAGAGCCGGTGCAGAGCGAGGGGGGCGATCGTCACGCTTCCGGCGCCTACTTCCGCGGCCTCCAGGCCCTCTGCAAGCGGCACGGTGCCGCGCTCATTCTCGACGAGGTGCAAACCGGCGTGGCCATCACCGGCACGATGTGGTTGCACGAGCAGTTCGACCTCCCCGGGCCCCCCGACCTCGTGGCCTTCGGCAAGAAGATGCAGATGGGCGGGTGTTTCGCCACCGCGCCCTACGTCGTCACCCAGTTTGGCCGGATGTACCAGACTCGCAACGGCGACCGCGCCCGCGCCATGCTCGCCACCGCCACCCTGCGCACCATCGACGCCGAGGGGCTCTGCGCTCACGCGGCGCGCGAGGGGGCCTACTTCCTCGCCGGGCTGCAAGAGATCGCCGACCGTCACCCGGCGCTGGTGAGCGACGCGCGCGGCCGCGGTTTCCTGCTCGCCTTCGACCTGCCCACCCCGGCTTCGCGGGACGACTTCCTCAAGCGCTGTCTCAAGCGCGGCATCTTCGCGTCGTACACCGGCAGCAAGTCGGTGCGCATCCGGCCCCACCTCGTCACCCAGCGGGCCGACATCGACGAGGCGCTGGGCGTGTTTGCCGCCGTGGCGAAGGAGATGGCCTGAGCGCGCTGCACATCGACCCACGCGACCTCCACGTCGGCGAGGGCGCGGCGCGTTTCCATGCCGCACTCGCCCGCTACCGCTGCGAGCACGTCACCGACGCGAAGTCCGCCGCTTTCGACACCTGCTACCGCGCGATGGACAACTTCTTCGGCCCGCGCAACGAGATCGAGCGGCGCGACGTGCTCGAGCGCTGGCTGCGCGACCCCATCGAGGTGGGCGACATCCGCGTGCGCTACCACGCCTTCAACTGGTACGACCAGGACGGATCGCTGGCGGCGGTGCGCGACATCTTCGTGGCCACCGACGTGGTCGACCCGATCTGCGTGGTGTTGTTGTCACACAGCTACGTGCTTCCCGCGCACCGCCGCGGCGGGGTGGCGGCGCTGGTGCGCACCGTGCCCGCCACCGTGGCCCGAGCCGACGTGGCCGAGCGCGGCTTGTCGTCCGACACCCCCATCCTGCTCACGGCGGAGATGGAGCCCCTCGACCCCGCCGCGGAGGACAGTCGCGTGCGACTGTTGTCTTACGGCCGGGCCGGCTACTCGGTGGTACACCCCGCGGTGCTCCCCTACTTCCAGCCAGACTTTCGCGACGTGGCCGCGCTCGGCGTCGAGGCCCACCACGTGCCGATGGCGATCGTCTTGCGTTGGCTCGGCCACGAGCGGGCCACCGAACTGCCCTGGCTCGCCGCCGAGGCGATCGTCCACCACTTCAAGCGCATCCACAGCCGCGCGCTCGACAAGGACGACCTCTGGGTGGCGAGCGACCACGGGCTGGCGGGCCTCCGGCGCTGGGGACAGCGTCCGGTGCCACTGATCCGCATTCCGCCCGACCCCTCGGGGCTCCTCGCGCTCGAACCGATGCTGCGCTCGGTGATGTTGCCCCACTATCCGCCACAGTACCGGGGGGACTTGCCTCCGGTGGCCGCCGAGCGCGATCATCTCTTGTCTGTCACCCGCACCATGGGAGGCCCCTTGCGATTCCCCGAGATTCCCGGCGAGCCTGGCTCCGCCCACGTCGTGTCTGCCGTCCCCGGCCCTCGCTCCGAGGCCCTCCGCGCCCGGCACGGCCAGTGGCAAGACGCGCGCACCGTCCACTTCTACCAGGACGCGAAGAAGAGCCTCGGCAACTACATCGTCGATGTCGACGGCAACACGCTCCTCGACGTGTACGGTCACATCGGGGCCATCGCCATCGGCTACAACCACCCCGACATGCTGCACGCCTGGAAGGCGGGGCGCTTCGACTGGTGCGCCGGCTGGCGCCCCTCGCTGGGCATCGCCGTGCCGCCGGAGTGGGTCGACGTGGCCGCCTCGTTGATGCGCGCTGCCCCCCCGGGCATGGCCCACGTGGCGACCATGACCACCGGATCGGAGGCCGTCGAGAACGCGCTCAAGACCGCGTTCATCGCCAAGGCGCACCGCAATCGTGACGGGAAGCCCGCCTCGGCGGAAGAGGTGGCCGCGTGCATGCTCAACCAGCAACAAAGCGCCAACCGGATGAAGATCATCTCCTTCACCGGGGCCTTCCACGGGCGCACCCACGGCTCGCTCTCCGCCACGCGCAGCAAGGCCATCCACAAGCTCGACATCCCCGCGTTTGACTGGCCGGTGGTGGCGTTCCCCACCAGCCGCTTCCCGCTGTCGCAGTTCGCCGCCGAGAACGCCGCCGCCGAGGCGCGATCGCTGGAGCAGGTGGAGGCGATCATGCGCCGCGCCCCCGAGGAAATCGCCGGGGTGATCGTGGAGCCCATCCAGGGCGAGGGCGGCGACCGCCACGCCTCCCCGAGTTTCTTCGTGGGCCTGCGCAAGCTCTGCACGCAGTACGGCGCGAGCCTCATCGCCGACGAGGTGCAAACCGGCGTGGGCACCACCGGGCGGATGTGGGCGCACGAGGCCTGGGGACCGGACGGCGCCCCGGACATCATGACCTTCTCCAAGAAGATGCAGCTCGGGGGCTATTTCTACCGGGCCGAGCTCATGCCGCCCGAGCCCCTGCGGGTGTTCAACACCTGGCTTGGCGACCCGCTGCGCGGCGCCCAGGCGGAGCTCATCCTCGAGGTGATCGAGCGCGACCGCCTCGTGGCCTGCGCCCAGGCGGCGGGGCTGCAGCTCCTCGCCGGGCTGGAGGCCCTGCAGTCGCGACACCCCGGCATCCTGTCACAGGCGCGCGGGCAAGGCACCCACTGCGCGATCGACGTGTGCGACGCGGGCACGCGCGGGAAGATCCTCTCCGCCGCCTTGCAGGACGGGCTCGAGATCGGCGGTTCCGGCGAGACCACCATCCGTTTCCGCCCGGCGCTGATCCTCGGGCCGCGCCACGTCGGGGAGCTGCTCGACCGCCTTGACCGTGCCGTTTCTCGTGCCTAGCGCCCCTACCGCCGGTAGTCTCGCCCCATCACCGTCTTGCGTCCCTCGGCGCGCGCCTGCCGGATGGCGTCGCGGCTGAGGTCGCGGACGATGGCGCTCAGCTCGTCCATCACGTCGGCAGAGCAGTTGAACTCGGACTGGTCGCGGATGTAGTCCTTCAGTCGACTCGCGATGATCAGCACCTCGTCGGCCTCGCGCTCGGGCGCCGGGCCGCGCACCACGCGGCGCTCGGGCTCGGCGGCGGGCGCCGTCGACTCGGTGGGTGCGCGCATCTCGATCGCCCCGGCCGAGCCGCGGTGGTTCATGCCGGGCGCGTGGGCGTCCCAGCAGGCCACCGAGCAGAACACCAGCGAGAAACGCGCGGTGTTGCAGGTGGACACGCTGCACTTGTAGTAGCGCTGCCCGTGCAGGATGGGGTGCTTGCAGGAGGAGCAGGTGTGCCAGGGGGTCGCCATGGCACCCTGCTATGTCGCGACGGCTAGCCGGGGAAGCCGCCGGCGCTACTCGCCGGGATCGGTCACCACGCCGTGCCCACCCTCGAAGAACACCGGGCGGAAGAAGGCCTCGATGGCGGCCAGTCCCTCGTCGCTCGAGTGGACGTTGTCGTGCTCGGCGGGCACCTCCACGCCGCCCTCGTGTACGGTGGCGCGCTGCACGTAGCCGAGGCTCCCGCCACCCGGCCCGTTGCCGCTCACCGAGCCGGCGGTGAACGTGATGCCTTCCACCGGCCAGATCTCGGTGCCGACCCCCGGCGCGGCGAAGGCGGTGGCGAGCAAGTCGTTGGTGCTGTTGGGCACGATCTCGTCGTTGTAGGCGGCCATGAGCATCACGTCGGGGGCGGCACGGCCGTCGGCACGGCTCGCCTGCACCCGGGGCGCCCAGGTCATCGGGTCGCCCGGGTCCATCATCGCCTGCAAGAGCGGGAAGGCGCGGTCGACCTCGCCGTCGCTGGTGCTCGACGGCTTCATCACCTCGATGAGGATCGAGAAGGTGGGCGAGTCCTCGATGATCTGGGTCACGCGCCCGCCGCCCACCAC
>VGRQ01000346.1 GCA_016875315.1 Deltaproteobacteria bacterium
CGACGGAGGCCGCGAGTTCGACCCCGCCACCGGCACCACGCTGGTGACCCTCGCGCTCGACGAGGCCCTCGACCTGCGCCCTGGCCTCTCCGCCGAGGCCTGGATCCCCGTGGGCCCCGCGCGCGACACGCTGGTGGTGCCCGAGGCGGCCGTGGTGGAGAGCGGCGGCGTGCCCCTGGCCTTCGTGAAGACCGGCCCCGAGAGCTTCGAGGCCCGGGAGCTGGATCTCGGCGGCCGCGGTGCCGGGCGGGTGGCGGTGGCGCAGGGCCTCGCGCCCGGCGAGCGGGTGGTGGTGGCCGGCGCCTACACGCTCAAGTCGGTGGCCGGGCGCTGAATGTTCGACCGGGTCATCCGATTCTCAGTCGAGAACCGCCTGTTCGTGGTGCTTGCCGCCGCGCTCGTGCTCGCGTGGGGGGGCTGGACGGCGACCCGCATCCCGGTGGACGTCTTCCCCGACCTCAACCGTCCCACGGTGACGGTGATGACCGAGTCGGGCGGCCTGTCGCCCGAGGAAGTGGAAGCGCTGGTCACCCGGCCGCTCGAGGCCTCGATGAACGGGGCGCCGGGCGTGGAGCGCGTGCGCTCGCAGTCGGCGGCGGGGCTGTCGATCGTCTGGGTGGAGTTCAGCTGGGCCACCGACATCTACCGGGCGCGCCAGCAGGTGGCCGAGCGGATGTCGGAAACGACGGAGGGGCTGCCGGAGGGCGTGGTGCCGGTGATGGGGCCCATCTCCTCGATCATGGGCGAGATCCTCCTCGTGGGCCTCTCCTCGCCGGGCGGCGAGATGACCGGTCCCGAGCTGCGCACGCTCGCCGACTGGACGGTGCGGCCGCGGTTGTTGTCGATCCCCGGCATCGCCCAGGTGACCGCCATCGGCGGCGGGGTGGAGCAGGTGCACGTGGACGTCGACCCGGTGGCGCTCGCGCGCGCCGGCCTCGACCTCGACGCGGTGATCGACGCCGCCGCGCACGCCCAGGGCGCGACGACCGGCGGCTTCGTCGAGAGCCAGTCGCAGGAGCTGGTGGTGCGCAACCTCGCCCGCACCGCCGACCCCGATCGCCTCGCCGACACCGTGATCGGCGAGGTCGACGGCATTTCCCTGGGCCTCGGCAGCGTGGCCCGGGTGAGCCGCGGCACCGGGGTCAAGCGCGGCGATGCCGGGGTCAACGGCGAGCCGGCGGTGATCCTCGCGGTGTCGAAACAGCCCGGGGCCTCCACCATCGACCTCACCCGCGCGGTGGAGTCTGCCGTGGCGGGGCTGCACCTCGACGCCGAGGTGACCACCCTCTTCCGGCAGGCCGACTTCATCGGCGCGTCGATCGAGAACGTGGAGGAGGCCCTTCGCGACGGCGCCATCCTCGTCACGCTGGTGCTGGTGCTCTTCCTGTTGAACTGGCGAACGACGGCGATCACGCTCACCGCCATCCCGCTGTCGTTCGTGGTGTCGGCGCTGGTACTGCACGCCATGGGCATGACGGTGAACACCATGACCCTCGGTGGCCTCGCCGTGGCCATCGGCGAGCTCGTGGACGACGCGATCGTCGACGTGGAGAACGTGTACCGGCGCCTGCGCGAGAGCAAGGGCCTGTCGCCGAGCAAGATCGTGGCGGCGGCCAGCAGCGAGGTGCGCAGCTCCATCGTGTTCAGCACGATCCTCGTGGTCCTGGTCTTCGTGCCCCTGTTCTCGCTCTCGGGCATCGAGGGGCGCCTGTTCGCGCCGCTCGGGGTGGCCTACATCACCTCGATCCTCGCCTCGATGGTGGTGTCGCTCACCGTCACCCCGGCGCTGGCCCGATGGCTGCTCCCGGGCTCCGCCCTGCGCGCGCACGGCGACGGCTGGCTGGTGCGCAAGCTCAAGGCCGTCGACCGCTCGCTGCTGGAGCGCACGCTGCCCCACCCGGGCCTGGTGCTGGGCGGCACCGCCCTCGCCGTGCTGCTGGCGGCCGCCAGCGTCCCCTTCCTCGGCACCAGCTTCCTGCCCCCATTCAACGAGGGCACCGCCACGGTGAACGTGCTCGCCCGCCCGGGCACCTCGCTCGCGGCGTCGAACCAGCTCGGCCAGTCGGCCGAGAGACTCCTGCTGTCGGTGCCCGAGGTACTCTCGGTGGGGCGACGCACCGGGCGTGCCGAGCTCGACGAGCACGCGGAGGGCGTACACTACAGCGAGCTCGACGTGGACTTCGCCGACAACGGTCGCGACCGCGATGTGGTCCTCGCCGAGATCCGCGAGCGACTGTCGGCCCTGCCGGGCGCGAGTGTCAGCATCGGCCAGCCCATCAGCCACCGGCTGGACCACCTGCTCTCCGGCGTGCGCGCGGCGATCGCGGTGAAGGTGTTCGGGCCCGACCTCGGCACGCTCCGGGGCTCGGCGGAGTCGGTGCGCGACGCCCTCGCGCGGGTGCCGGGGGTGGTCGACCTCGCGGTGGAGCCGCAGGTGCTGGTGCCGCAGGTGCACGTGGAGGTCGATCGCGAGTCGGCCCTGCGACTGGGCCTGCAACCGGGCGAGGTGACCGCCCAGCTCGAGGCGGCGCTCGCCGGGGTGACCGTGGCCCAGGTGCTCGACGGCATCCGGCCGCTCGACCTCGTGGTGCGCTTCGCGCCCGAGTGGCGCGAGGACTTCGACCGCCTCGCCGCCGCGCCCCTGCTCGCGGGCGACCACGCCATCCCCGTGGGCAACGTCGCCACCATCCGCCGGGGGACAGGCCCAAATCAGGTGCTCCACGAGAACGGGCAACGCCGCATCGTCATCTCCGCCAACGTGGCCGAGCGCGACATCGGCGCGGTGGTGCGCGACATCGAGGCCGCCGTGTCGCGACTCGACCTGCCGCAGGGCACCTATGCCACCATCGGCGGGCAGTTCGAGAGCCAGCGCGAGGCGAGCCGGGCCATCGCCTGGCTGTCGATCGTGTCGCTGGTGGCGATGTACGCGGTGCTCTTCGCCCACTTCCGGTCGCACGCCATCACGCTCCAGGTGCTGCTCAACGTGCCCCTGGCGCTCATCGGATCGGTGGCCGCCGTGTGGATCTCCGGCCAGCCCCTGTCGGTGGCCACGCTGGTGGGCTTCGTCACGCTGTGTGGCATCTCCACGCGCAACACCATCCTGATGGTGTCGCACTACTTTCACCTCGTGGCCCACGAGGGCGAGGCCTTCGGTCGCGACATGGTGATTCGCGGCAGCCTGGAGCGCCTCGTGCCGGTGGCGATGACCGCCCTCTGCGCGGGCACGGCGCTGGTGCCCCTGGCCCTCGCCGAGGGCGAGCCGGGCAAGGAGATCCTCACCCCGGTGGCCCAGGTGATCCTCGGTGGCCTCGTGTCGTCCACCCTGCTGGATCTCGTCGTGACCCCCACCGCCTTCCTTCGTTTCGGCCGCGCCGCGGCCGTGGCCCGCACTCAACCCCTCGTGGAGTCCTAGATGTTCTTCTTCATCCTCGCCTGTGCCCAGGAACCTGCCACGCCCGCGCCCGCGCCAGCGGCTGCCCCCGCGCCCGCGGCGGATGCCGCCCCCGCTCACGATCACGGCGCCGGGGGTCACGAGGGCGGAGGCCACGGCCACGGCGCCACCCACGGGGGCATCCAGGCCGAGCTGGAGGGCCTGCACGTGGAGGCGGTCGTCACCCACAACGGCGTGCTCTTCTACCCGGCCGACGCCGACAACAAGGGCCTCCCCGCCGAGGGCTTCTCGGGCCAGGCGGTGGTCAAGGGGCCGAGCGGCGTCGAGACCGTCCAGCTCATGCCCATGGGCGACCACCTGCACGCGGTGGCCAAGCTCGAGGTGGGCAAGCCGGCCACGATCGTGCTTACCCTGACTCGCGACGGCAAGCCCCAGTCTCACACCTACGAGGTGAAGGCGGTGGGCATGACCGAGCACGACCACACCACGCTCCACGGCGGGGTGGTGTCGATGTGGGGCGACTACCACGTGGAATACGTGATGAAGGACGGCGAGCACCGCTTCTACATGAGCGACGCCAAGCGCGTGCCGCTCAGCGGCAACGTGACGGGGAGCGCCACGCAGGGCGGCAAGGACGTGCCGCTGGCCTTCGACGCCACCACGGGCCTCCTGGCCGGCAAGGCCGATCCCGCGACGCAGGGGACGGTGATGCTCAATGCCAAGGTGGATGGCACCGAGTTCAGCCTGGGGTGGTAGGAGGAGGGCGGAGTGTCCGCGATGTCCTTCTTGCTGCTCGCCTGCGTGTTGTCGCGGCACCCGGTGGACACGGTGCCCGCGCCGGCCGCCGCGCCCGTGGCCAAGTGGGCGGCTTGGCTCGCCACGCCCGGCCCGGTGACGGTAGATAGCTGGGTTTCCGCCACCTGGGAGGCGCAGCTCGGCTCGCTCCTCGACCTCTCCGATCCCGCCTGCAAGGGCCTCCCCGACAGGAAGGTGGACATCGTCCTGCCCGTCCACGTGATGCGCCACCCGGAGAAGGGTGACTTCCTCGTGGACTCGGGCGTTCCCGCGTCGATGCGCGAGGGACCGGGGCCGGTGAAGGGACTCATCCGCACCGCGCTCGGGAGCTTCGCGGTGGTGGAGCCGCTGGGCGAGGGCATGGCCAAGCGAGGCATCGTCCCCCGGGCCCTGTTCCTGACACACGCGCACTTCGACCACGTTCTCGGCCTTCCCGAGTTGCCGATGGATCTCCCGGTGTACACCGGCCCCGGCGAGTTGCGACAGTCGGGGGCGGTGGCGGCGCTGATGGGCGGCACCGCGCGCGCCGTGCTCGACGGGCGCCCCGCCGTACACGAGTGGACCACGCAGGCGATGCTCCCCCTCGGCCCGGTGATGGCCATCGACGTGGTGGGCGACGGCTCGATCTACGCCATCAGCTCCCCGGGGCACACGCCGGGCTCGATGGCCTACCTCGCGCGGACCCCCGCCGGGCCGGTGCTCTTCGCGGGCGACACCTCGCACACCCTCTACGGCTGGGAACACGGCGCCACGCCCGGCAACTTCACCGCCGACCACGGCGGAAATCTCCAGAGCTTGCTCGCCCTGAAGGCACTCGCCGACGGCGTGCCGGGGATGAAGGTGTGGGTGGGGCACGAGATGGACGGGCAACACACCGGCGTGAACTCGCTACCCGGCCGGTGACAGCACGTACTGGCAGAACAGCATGTAGGGGTCGGTGAAGCGCCGCTCGACCACGCGGAGGCCCGCCGCGGCGAAGAGATCCAGCCAGCGCGGCACGTCGAGCTCGTAGACGTCGCGCGCGGCCAGGGGGACGGTGGCCTTGTCGAGCTGGCCGAGCGCCCAGTCGCGGAGGATGGCCGCGAGGCGAGCGCGGCGGTCGTCGCCGGTCGCGGCGTCGTGATCGGCGGCGATGGCCACGCCGAAACGCCGGACGTAGGAGTCGCAGAGGCGCTCCGTGAGCACCGTGTCGCCGGGGGCGAGATCGACGTCGCAGTGGATGTCGGCCTCGTTCACGAGCACGAGGGGGGCTCGCACCCGCGCCAGCGCCTCGAGCTTGCCCGCGCGGGCGAGGCCGTGCTGGCGGTTCTGGCGGCGGTCGCGACCCGGCACGTGGTGGAGCACGAGGGACAGCACGGCGACATCGGCCTCGGGCAGCCGCGCCGACTCCACGGGCTCCCGCACGTGGGTGACGGTGACCCCGCGCGGCACCTCGGCGCGCACCCCGTCTGCGCCGCGGGGGTGAGGGTCGACCACCACGATCTCCCCCCGCGCGGTGGCCGGCAGGACACCACGCCAGAGGCGCCCGTTACCGCCGCCCACCTCGATGACACGGAAGGGCCCGGTGAAGCGCAGGTAAGAACGGTTCGCCTCGTAGAGCCCGCGCGCCAGCGTGCTGTCGCTGAAGGCCGAGAAGAGCGAGCCCGTGCCGAAGTCGGTGTTCCATGCCTCCTGGCCGGGCGGCAGGGCGTCGCGGAG
>VGRQ01000347.1 GCA_016875315.1 Deltaproteobacteria bacterium
CGGCTCGGGCGCGCGGGCGGGCGAGGGCTGGGCCGGCCGTCGCTCGGGCAGGTTGCCGGGCCGCGTGGACTTGAGCCGCCGCGCCGCGTAGTCGGTGAGGTCCTGGAGGGTGCGGTACTGCCCCATCCGGAAGTCGGGATCGTGCTCCAGCCGCAGCCGCTCGCGCACCTGCGCGATGATGTCGGCGAGCTTGACGGTGTCGATGCCGAGGTCGGCCTCGACGTCCTGGTCGAGCGCCAGCGACTCCACCGGCAGGCCGGTTCGCTGCGAGACGATCGCGAGGATCTGTCGCTGGATCTCGGGGGTGCTGACCGAGGGCTCGGGCACGGTGGCGGGCGTGGCGTGCCGGGCAGCGAGGGCCTCGGTGGTCGACCGGCGCGGCTCGGACGGCGCGAACAGGTCGGTGTTGCTCTCGGGGCGCTCGTGTACCGGGAAACCGAGCGCGTAGAGCTCGGCCAGCGTGTCGAGGAAGGAGAGCACGCCGCCGCGCTTGGGCTGGTTGGTGTAGAGCGAGCGGTGGGGACGGTGCTTGAGGATCGCCACCACGAAGCCCGCGAGCGCCCGCTTGGGACCGCACTCCACGAAGATGCGAGCGCCGTCGTTGTACATGCGCTCCACCTGCGCGATCCACTCCACCGGGGCGGCCACCTGCTTCGCGAGGTTGTCGATGATCGCCTCGCGGGCGCCTGGTCCCGTGGGGTAGTAGCGGCTGTCGACGTTCGTCGTGATCTTACGACGCGGCTCCTGGACGTCGAGTCCCTCGAGCACCCGCTTCAGCGGCGCCGTGGCCGGGGCGACGATGCGGCTGTGGAAGGCGTGGCTCACCGGCAGGGGGTACACGGTGATGCCCCGGGACTTGAACAACTCGCTGGCGGCTTCCACCGCATCGGAGTCGCCGGCGATCACGGTTTGACCGGGCGAGTTCTTGTTGGCCGGGACCACGTAGCCGGGCACCTCGGCGAGCACTTCCATCACCGTGTCGGCGCTGGCGGCGATCCCTGCCATCTTGCCGAAGTCGTCGAGCTTCACCGCGGCCATTTCCCGCCCGCGGGCCGACACGGCCACCAGCGCGTCGCGGAAGCTGAGGATGCCGGCCGCGACCGCCGCGCCGTACTCGCCGAGGCTGTGCCCCGCGACCATGTCGGGGCGCACGCCGTAGGCGCTCATCAGCCGCAGGATGGCGATGTCGACCGTGAGCGTGGCTGGCTGCGAGATGGCGGTGTCGCGCAGGGCCTCGAACTGGTCGTCTTCCGACAAGCCCTCGTCGCGACGGATGTAGGAACTGAGGCTGCGCCCGAGGATCGGCGTCATCACCTCGTCGGCCTCGCGGAAGGTGTCGGCCACGATGGGGAAGGTCTCGGCGAGGTCGAGGCCCATGCCGATGTACTGCGAGCCCTGGCCGGTGAAGAGGAAGGCGAGCTGGCCGTCGCAGGGCACGTCTTCAAGGGCGATGCCACGCTGGCGCACGAGGTCGTAGCCCTTGCCCTTCTTGACGGCGCTCACGACCTTCTCGATCTGCGAGCTGCGCTCGGTGTCGTCGGCGGCGGCCGCGGCCACGCGCAAGGGGGCGTCCGGCTCGTAGGGCGCGGGCTGGCCTCGCGACGACAGGGCGTCGCAACGGGCGATCATCTCCTCGGGGCTGTCGGCCGAGAGGGCCCAGAGGCCCTGGGGGACCCGGGCGGCAGCCACCCCGGGGGACGGGCGCGGCGTCGCCGGCGCGGCCTCGGGAGCCCGGCCGCGGGGCTCTACGCGCCGGGGGACGATCGACGCGCGGGGCAACACCGCGCCTTTCTGGTAGCCCTCCAGCACCATGTGGAAGTTCGTCCCGCCGAAACCGAAGGCGCTGACGCCACAGAGGCGGCGACCGCCCTCCCAGGCCTCGGGACGATCGGCCACCTTCAGCGGCACCACCGACAGGTCGAGGTCTTTCCTCGGGTTGCGGTAGTTGATGCTGGGCAGGAACACGCCGTGGTGCAGGGCGAGGCAGGCCTTGAGCGTGCTCGCGGCGCCGGCGGCAGACTTGAGGTGACCGATGTTCGACTTGATCGAGCCGATGCGCGCGGGGCGGTCGCGACGACCCGTCCCGACGATCTCCGAGAGCGCCTCGACCTCGACCTTGTCGCCCACCACGGTGCTGGTGCCGTGGCACTCGAAGAGATCCACGTCCCAGGGGTCGACGCCGGCGTTCTCGTAGGCACGGCGCAGCGCGCGGCGCTGTCCCTCGGGGTTGGGCGCGGTGATGCCCTTTCCCTTGCCGTCGCTGCTGGCGCCAAAGCCGCGGATCACCGCGTAGATGCGGTCGTTGTCGCGGATCGCGTCGGACAGGCGCTTGAGCACGACGATGCCCACGCCCTCGCCCATCACGAAGCCGTTGGCGGCGGCGTCGAAAGGCCGCGAGCCGTCGGGCGAGAGCGCCCCGATCTTGCAGAACTTCGCGTAAGTCGCCACACCCATCGAGCGGTCGGCGCCGCCGGTGAGCGCCATGTCGAAGTCGCCGTCCTGGAGGCCCTTCACCGCGGCCTGGATCGCCGCCATCGAGCCGGCGCAGGCGGCATCGGTGGTGAAGTTGGGGCCACCGAGGTTCAGCGCGTTGGTGATGCGGCCGGCCACGACGTTGGCCAGCTCGCCGGGCATGGAGTCCTCGGTGATGGGCGGGAGGTCGCGCTTGAGCTCCTGCTCGTACGCGGCGAGGATCGCGGCGCGGGCGTCGGCCTGCAACGCGGCGAAGCCCGGCACCTCCGAGAGGGCCTTCCGCATCGCCGGGAACATCACGCGGAGCGTGTACTCGTCGGTGATCTCGCCCCCCATGGAGTTGCCGAGGATCGTGGCCACGCGCGAGCGGTCGAAGTCGCGACTCTCGCCGTAGCCGGCGTCGTCGAGGGCATCGGCGGCGGCTTCCAGCGCCATCTGCTGGATCGGGTCGACGAGCCGCGCGACCGACGGCGGGATGCGAAAGCGCCTGGGGTTGAACTGGAACCCGGTGACGAAGCCGCCGATCTTGGCGTAGGTCTTGTCGGGAACGGACTTGTCGGGGTCCCAGTACAACGCCGGGTCCCAGCGCTCGCGCGGCACCTCGATGATGCCGTCGAAGCTGGCGAGCAGGCCCTCGTGCAGCGCCTGCGGTGAGAAGGCGCGCGGCAGGCGGCATCCCAGCCCCACCACCGCGACCGGCTCGTGCCTAGAGTCGGCGGCGAGTTCCTCGGCCATCGCGGGGGCCGGCGCGGGCAGCCGGTCGGGTGCCGGCGCGACGAGGCTCGCGCGGGGTCCAGGCCGGGTGACGTAGGCGGAGATCGCGTCGTCGAGGCGCGGGAAGCGCTGCCTCATCGCGAGGGCGTGCAGGGCGCCGGTGCCGGCGGGCCAGGCGCGCTCGAAAGGATCGGCGTCGTCGTCGAAGGCGCCCCGCGCCACGTTCTCGATGGGCTCGCCGCTCACGAGGCGACGGTACGCCTCGCTGGCGAGGGAGGCGACGAAGTTCTGGTCGTGTACGCGGCGGAAGTCGGCGGCGACGAGTCGGTCGAGCCGCGCGGCGAGCCGAGGGGGGAGGGGCAAGTAGGCGGCGAGCACGTCGGAGAGCATCACCGCGGCCTCCGCGGGCGCGGGCACCTCCGGGGGATGCGGCCAGTCTACGATCACCGGCCCCTTGCCCGCGAAGACGCCGAGCAGCTCGCGCACGTCGTCGCTGCCGGCGCGCCCCCCGCTGCCGAGGCCGCGAAGGACGACGCCGGCGAAACCCGGCCCGGCGGGGGTGGCGTCGACACGCTCGATCCAGGTGGGCCGCGAGGGGTGGGCCTCGCCCGCCTGCACGATGATCGCGCCCTGGCCAGGGGCGTTCGCGGCCTCGCGCGCGCGGACCCAGGCCCCGGCCGGGACCTCGGCGACGGCGTCGCTGGTGAGGTCGAGGACCGGCGTGGCGCCGAGAGCCGTCACCGTCGCGCACAAGTGGGCGCGGGTGGCGGGCAAGAGCACGAAACAGCGCGGCTCGGGCATTCCCGGGGGCTCCCTGAGAGGCGGGCGGGACTATCGCAGATGCCGATGCCGTGCGAATGAGCGCACGTTCACCCTATGTTACGCAGGCAGTCGAGGCTTCCCCGCGATGATGCTGCTCCCCGTGTTGCTCGCCCTGTGGTCGCCCCTCGCCGAGGCGGCGAGTGGCTACAAGCTGTCCAAGCGCGTCAATCTCCGCTACCAGGACGTGATCGTCACCCAGGACGGCACGCGCTGGTGCGGCAAGATTGTCGAGAAGGGCGACACTTTCCGCATCCGGCTCGAGGGGCAGTCGGAGATCGCCATCCCGCGCGAGCAGATCGTGTCGGTCACCCGCGAACTCAACCCGGAGCTCCTGCACAACGGGCAGATCACGATGCGCGTGAGCCCGGGCGTGGAGGCCGCTTTCGTCATCGCCGACGAGAATGGTGGCCCACAATACGGCGTGTTCACGGAAGCGGCGGTGGGGGTCAACTTTGGCGGTGCCTTCGAGCCCGAGCTGACGCTCACCATGACGCCGGTGGGGCCCGATGACGGGCGCACGAACCTCGAGCTCGGCTTCGGACTTCGTTATTACATCCAGCCGCGTAGCAAGACCAAGGCGTTCACCAACACGCAGATCATCATGTACGGCAGCCGGGGCGACCTGGGCCTGCGCACTGGACCCGGGTTCATCTGGGACCTGGGCCAGAACTTCGGTTTCGGCATCCACCAGGGCGTCACGCTCCTGATCCAGGACGACCCCGAGGCGGTGGCGGTCGGTTACCACGTGGGCTTGACAGGGCAAGGGCGATTCTGATGTAATACATGAACTTTGCCTCCATGTGGTAGAATGTCACTCCTGCGGACCGCATGACCCTCCCCGCGCTCACCGGTCACCTCTACTTGCGGCACCATCGCGTGCTGGTGGTGGACGACGAGCCGCTCAACCTGCAGGTGTTCGAGTTCAACTTCGGCGACGAGTTCTTGTTGAGCTTCGCGAACGACGCCGAGGAGGCGATGGCGGTCCTGCGCGCCGAGCGGGTGGCGGTGGTGATCGCGGATCATCGTATGCCTGGTATGCTCGGGCTCGACCTGTTGAGCTGGGCAGCTGAGCACCGCCCGGAGACGGTGCGCCTGCTGCTCACTGCCCACACCGACGTGCCGCTCTTGCTCGAGGCCACCAACCGCGGCGTGCTCTTCCGCTACGTGCCGAAGCCCTGGGACGCCGACACCATGCGGCAAGACATCATGCTCGCCATCCAGCGGCACGTGATGGAAGAGGAGAACGCGCGGCTGCGCCGGTCGGCCGCGAACGTGCCGCACGGCACCGACGCCGTGGCTGCCGCCCTGCTCAGGGAGATGGAGGCGGTCGAGAGCGAGCTGGCGCACGCCTCCAGCGCCCTGGGCAGCGCCGACACGGAGCGCGCGCGCTCCTCCCTGCGGGAGGCGCAGGCCCGGGTTGGCGAGATTGCGGCAGACTTGCGACGCGAGGCCGGGCGGCGGCAGCGCTCCCTGCTCACGCTCGACCCCAACGAGCTGGTCCTCGCCGCCACCAGCGGGCACCGGGATCGGCTGGCGAGGCTGGGAATCCACCTCGAGACCCGGCTCGACCCCGCCGCCCCCAGCGTGCGCGGGGCCCGCGATGCGCTGGTGGAGGCCATCGGCGCCCTCGTCAGGAACGGGATCGACGCCATGGAGCGGCTGGTCGGCGAGCGCGCCGCGGCGCGGCGCGTCTTGAGCGTCGCCACCGGTCGCAGCGACACGGGCACCGCCTACGTGAGCGTGGCCGACATGGGCCCCGGCTTCCCCGCCTCCGCTCGCCGCTCGGCCGGGCGCCCCTTCTACTCCACCCACGACCGGCCGGGGCTCGGGCTCGCCGTCGCCCGCG
>VGRQ01000348.1 GCA_016875315.1 Deltaproteobacteria bacterium
CGGCGGACTGGGTCTCGCGATTTGATGCCGGTGGTCGCGACACTCGTGTGCTCGGCATCCTCGCGATGGCGCCGGGTGACTACTGGATGTTCGAAGACAACCTCGACGGCCTCGCCGTCCCCACGCTCTTGATGACCGGCGCGGTCGACCCCGAGCGCGACGCCGACGGCGCGAGCTACTGGGCGGCGCTCTCGCCCCCCCTGTCCGAGACCAACAGCGCCTGCGGCGGCTGCGAGCACCACTGGGTCGACATCGCCACTGCCGGCCACAACGCCTTCACCGACTTCTCGGGCAGCCTCGACGACGGCGGCACCATCGAGCCCGGGCGCGGCTGGGACATCGTCAACGCCTACGCCCTTGCCTTCGCCCAGTACGCGACGGGTGACGACGACGCCCTCGACGTGCTCCGTGGCGAGGCGGCCGTTGACGATCTCGCCACCGTCGAGTGACCTCGGTCGCGCTACCATACTCGGCCGTGCCGCTCGCCCTCCTGCTCCTCGCCTGCGACCCGGCGCCCGACAGCGCGGCGCCGGAGGCCGTCCGCGGCGAGGCCCCGGCTTTCACCGCGCAGCCGCCGGTCCTGCGCCGCCTCACCTACGCCCAGTACCAGTCCACCGTGGCGGCGCTCTTCGGCGAGGGGCTGGTGATCCCCGCGGAGCTCGAGCCCGACACCCGCGTGTCGGGGCTCTACGCGGTGGGCGCCTCGGTCACCTCCATCTCGTCGCTCGGCGTGGAACGCTACGAGGCCGCCGCCTTCGACATCGCCGAGCAGGTGCTGGCCGACGAGTCCCGTCGCTCGGCGCTCGTCCCCTGCACCCCGGCGAGCACGATCGACAGCGACTGCGCCCGCGCCGTCCTCGCCGACCTCGGCCCGCGCGCGTGGCGCCGTCCCCTCGAGAGCGACGAGCTGGATCGACTGGTCGGCCTCGCCGACACCGCCGCCGCCACGTTCGACGACTTCGACCAGGGCCTCGCCTACGCCCTCGCCGCGCTCCTGCAGTCGCCCCATTTCCTGTTTCGTCCCGAGCTTGGAGAGGACGACCCGGAGCGCCCCGGCGAGCGCCGCTACACTGCCTACGAGCTGGCTTCCCGGCTGTCGTATTTCCTGTGGAACACCATGCCCGACGCCGAGCTGTTCGCGTCTGCCGCCGATGGTTCCTTGCTCACCACCGAGGGGCTCGCCGCGCAGGTGGACCGCCTGCTCGCCGACGAGCGCGCCCGCGAGGGCATGGCGGCCTTCATCACCGACACCTGGATGCTGAGCGACCTCGACGATCTCACGAAAGACCCGACTATCTACACCTACATGAGCGACGGGCTAGGCGCCTCGGCCCGGCAGCAGACACTCCTCGACGCCGAGGCCATCGTCTTCGACGACGACGGCGACTTCCGCTCGATCCTCACCACTCGCGACACCCACCTCGACCGGACGCTGGCCGCCCTCTACGACGTGCCCGCGCCTGCCCGCGAGGGCTTCGGCGCCACCACCTTGCCCGAGAGCGGCGGTCGCCGGGGACTGCTCGGCCAGGTGAGCTTCCTCGCCTTGCAGTCACACGCCACCAGCACCAGTGTCACCCGCCGCGGCATCTTCGTGCGCGAGGTGCTGCTCTGCCAGGCCCTGCCCTCGCCCCCGGCCGGGCTCAACACCTCGATCCCCGAGACCACCGAGGAAACGCCCACCATGCGCGACCGCGTGGCCCAGCACCTCGAAGACCCGTCCTGCGCCGCCTGCCACAACTACATGGACCCCATCGGCCTCGGCTTCGAGAACTTCGATGGCATCGGCCGCTGGCGAAGCACCGAGAACGACGTGGAGATCGACGCCAGCGGCGATCTCGACGGCGTGGACTTCGACGATGCCTGGGCGCTCTCGGCGGCTATCGCCGACCACAGCGCGTTCGCCCCCTGTGTCAACAAGACGCTCTACGCCTACGCGCAGGGCCGGGTGGAGGGCGACGGCGAGGACGACATCGTCGACTGGCACGCGGAGGGCTTCGCGGTGGAGGACTACCGGCTGAAGTTCCTGCTGCGCGACATCGCCACCGGGCAGGCCTTCCGGACGGCGGGGGTGGCGGAATGAAACGGATCGCCATCCCGCGGCGCCGCTTCTTGCGCGGCTTCTTCCAGGGCTCGGCGATTTTCGTGGGCCTGCCGCTCTTCGACTACCTGCTCGACGGCAACGGCGCCGCGCTCGCCTGCGGGGGCGCCATCCCGCGCCGCTTTGGCTTGTTCTTCTGGGGCAACGGCAACCGCCCCGACCAGTGGACGCCGGCCAGCGACGGCGCCGACTACGAGCTCACCGAGGAGCTGTCGCCGCTGGTCAACGTGAAGTCGAAGATCTGCGTCGTTTCCGGTCTCGCGGTGAAGGTCGACAACGTCGTCCCCCACCTGTCCGGCGCCGCCGGGCTGCTCACCGGCTACGACCTCGTGTCGTCCGACGGCAACGACACCATGGGCGCCGCCACCATCGACCAGATCATCGCCGCCGAGATCGGCGCCGACACGCTCTACGCCTCGATCCAGACGGCAGCCACCGACTGCTCCGGCATGTCCTACAACGGCCCCAACTCGCGCAATCCCCCGGAGACCGACCCCTACACGCTCTACGAGAAGCTCTTCGGCCCCACCTTCCGCGAGCCCGGCGAGGAGGGCGTGGTCGACCCCACGCTCGGCCTGCGGCGCAGCGTCCTCGACAGCGTGATGGGCGACATCGCCACCTTGCAGTCGAAGCTCGGCGCCGCCGACAAGGCGCGGCTCGACCAGCACCTCACCGGGGTGCGCGAGCTGGAGGAGCGCCTCGCCAAGCTCGAGGAGGATCCCCCCTCGCTCGAGAGCTGCGCGCGACCGGACAGCGAGCCGCTCACGAGCTACCCCGACGAGGACGGCCGCCCCCAGATCAGCGCCCGCAGCCGGGCGATGGTCGACATGCTGGCGATGGCGCTGGCCTGCGATCAAACGCGGGTGTTCGGCCACTACCTCACCGACCCGGTGTCGAACCCGCTGTTTCCCGGGGCCTCGGCCGGCCACCACAACCTCACCCACGACGAGCCCGGCGATCAGCCCGAGGTCCACGCCATCACCGTGCAGATCATGCAGGAGTTCGCCTACCTGCTGGAGAAGTTCGACAGCATCCCCGAGGCCGACGGCACCTTGCTCGACAACTGCGCCATCCTCGGCACCACCGAGGTGTCGCTCGGGCAAACCCACGACATCACCGAGATCCCGGTGGTCATCGGCGGCAGCGCCTGCGGCGCGATCCAGACCGGACTCCACTACCGCAGCTACACCGCCGACAATGCCTCGAAGCTGATGCTGACCCTGATGCGCTCGATGGACATCCTCGCCACCGGCTTCGGCGACCCGGCGAGCGAGGCCTACTCCGAGGACAGCCTCGCCGAGATCGAGGCCTGATGACCTGGCTGCTCCTGGCCTGCGCGGAGGAGCCCGTGGCCGAGGCGAGCTCCTGCACCGCCGATGCGAACGCCGAGCTGGTGGTGGTGCGCACCATCGAGCTGGTGATCGCCGACGACGCCGGGGTGAGCGACGGCTTTAATCTCGACGGCGCGGTCTCCTCCGACGGCGGCTCGTCGGGTTGCGGGATCGGCGACTACGTGTCGCCCGGGGGCGTGGAGGGCATCGACAACAACTTCTCGCGGCTGGTGCCCACGCTGGAAACCACCGAGGCCAAGGTGGAGACCATCGAGGGCCTCATCCAGTCGGCCATCGACAGCGGCGAGCTGCTCATCAGCTTCGAGCTTGGCGGCGTGGATAGCTGGGAGAACGACGAGTGCGTGAGCCTCAGCGTGGGGCAGGCCACCGGCGACGCCATGCTGGGGACCGACGGGCTCCTCCTCGACGGCCAGACCTTCGACCCCGATCCCGGCGCGGCGGTGACGGAAGCCGACGACGGCAGGATTACCGACGGCACCTTCACCACCACCGGCGTGGCCACCGATATCCCCGCCCAGATCCTCAATGCCTACCTCACCCTGCCCATCCGGAGCGGCGCGGTGAGCATCACCCCGCAAGGCGACGACCTCTACGCGGGCTTCCTCGGCGGCGGCGTGGCCACCAGCTACCTCCAGAGCGTAGCCGAGACCGAGAACGTCGACCCGGTGGTGGCGGAGTTGCTCGGCACCGTGCTCAGCTACAACGCCGACCTCGACGACCCCGACGAGGGCGAGTGCAAGGCCCTGTCGATGACCCTCGCGTTCGAGGCGGTGGGCGCCTACTGGTACGGGGATTGAATCCGCTCCTCGACGCGATCGTGACCTTGCAGTCGCCGCCGGGGAGCCCGCGCGATCTCGACCGCTGGGTGGCGGCGGTGTCCGCCGTCCGGTCGCGGGCGCTCGATTGTATCCGCCCGGTGGAGAACCGCCGCGACTACTACGCCAACCCCGTGCTCCACGTGGCCCTCGACACCGCCTCGCTGGCCCGCGCGCGGGGCTGCGAGGGGGTGATCTCCATCGTGGAAAACCGGACGCTGCGGGTGAACGTGGCGCAGAGCGTGCCGCTGGTGGGCGCCGACCTCGCGCTGGGCAGCTACGGCGTGGATGGCAGCGGCACCGCCGTGGCGATCATCGACACCGGCGTGGACTACACCCACGCCGACGTGGGCGGCTGCCTGGGCGGCGCCTGCAAGGTCGCCTACGGCTACGACTTTGGCGACGACGACGGCGACCCGAGCGACTGCCACGGGCACGGCACCAACGTGGCGGCCATCGCCGCCGGCAACAGCGGCGTGGCGCCCGGGGCCGGCATCCTCGCCTACAAGGTGTTTGCCGACAGTGGCTGCTCCAGCACCACCGACGCGGTGATCGCCGCCGCGCTCGACGACGTGGTGCTCTACGCCAGCACCTACAACGTCGTGGCGGTCAACCTGTCGCTCGGCACCTACGACTACCGGACGTCGTCCACCTGCTCCGGCACGGGCAGCGCCACCGAGACCGCCGTCGACACGGCGTGGTCGGCGGGGCTCTTGCTCGTGGCCGCCGCCGGCAACGACGGCGACGAGGAGAGTGTCAGCTTCCCCGCCTGCCTGCGAAGGGTCATGGCGGTGGCCAACAGCTACGACGCGGCGGCAGGGTCCTCCAGCTACTGCACCGACTCGAGCTGCGCGAGCTACTGCACCGACAGCAGCCCGGTCGCCGACAGCCTCAACTGCTCGTCGAACGGCGGCAACCTCGTCGACCTCGCCGCCCCGGGTACCACCATCGTGGCCGGCGGGCAGACGATGGCGGGCACCTCGCAGGCGAGCCCCCACGTGGCCGGCGCGGCCGCGATCCTCGCCCAGCGCGTGCCCGGCGCCGAGCCGGGAGACCTCGCTGACTGGCTGCTCCGGAGCGACACCGTGGTTTCTGACACCCGCGGCGCCACCACCTACGACTACCCGCGGCTCGACCTGCCGGCGATCCTCGCCGGCCACCCGGACGACCTGTCGGTGTCCGACCTCTACCTCGACGGCGACCGCATCATCGAGCGCGGCGAGAGCGAGGGCCTCGTGGTGGAGCTGGCCAACAGCGGGCCGGGCGACCTCGAAGACGTGAGCCTGGTCGTCACCAGCACCGACCCCGAGCTGCTGTTCGACGGCGTGGCCGTCGTGGCGGGCACCGTCCCGAGCAACGGCACGCTGCTGGCGGCGCCGGTCCCGTTCTCCGTGCTCGACAGCTGCGCTGCCGATCACAACGCCGAGATCACCGTGGCCGCCACCGCCGACGGGCAGGTGCTGAGCGAGACGGTGACCGTGGCGGTGTACTGCGTGGTCGAGCCCACCGACACCGGCGACACGGGCGACAGCGGCGACACGGCCCTGGGGGTGGCCGACAGCGCCGACAGCGGCCCACCGGGCGACAG
>VGRQ01000349.1 GCA_016875315.1 Deltaproteobacteria bacterium
GGCCCCAGCCCGGGTTGACGAAGCCGAACCCGCTGCGCGTGGCGCCGAAGGCCCGCATGTCGACCGCGACGGCGGTGGCGATGGGATCGGCCACGCGGGCGCTGGCCCCGGGGGCGGCGCCCTCGGCGGGGCCCTCGGCGGGGACGGTGCAGGCCAGCTGGAGCAAGTAGGGCGCGACGAGGAGCGACATGCGCAGACTCCGATGCGGGGGAAAGCGCACCAGCGTATCCGCACGGGATAGCCCGCCGCCATGTCAACCAAGGTTCCGGCGCCCCCCGAGGGCGACATCATCCCCGAGGCCCACCTCGTCGAGCTGGGCCCGATGTTCATGGCGGCGGTGGAGGCCCGCGCCAACGGGCAGGTGGACAAGGCCCTCGATGGCTTCGCCGCGGTGCTCGCAAGGGAGCCCCGGCTGGCCGAGCCGAGGATGGAACTTGGCGCTATCTATCTCGACATGGGGCGGCTGGAGGACGCCGAGGCCCAGGCGCGGGAAGCGATCCGCATCCTCGAGGCCGGGGGCCAGTGGACCGAGGAGCTACCCGAGAACGTGGTCCTGGGGATGGCCTGGGCGCTGCTCGGGGCCACGCTCAAGGAGCAGGCATCGAGCGACGCCGTGGTGTTCGGCGACGACCCCCAGCGCTTTCGCGATCTCATCGACCAGGCCGCCGCCGCCTTCAAGCGCGCCGCCGAGCTCGACCCCTCCGACGCCGACAGCGAGGTGACGGCGATGGAGTTGGAGGACAACTAGACGACCACGCTCTCCCGATAAACCCCGAAAACCGCCCTCAGCGCGTCGGCGATCTCGCCGAGGGTGGCGCGGTGCTCCACGGCGTGGAGGATGCGGGGCATGAGGTTGTCGCGACCGGCGGCGGCTTGCTGGATGGCGTCGAGGGCAGCACGCACCTCGCCGGGAGAACGACCGGCCTTGAACGCGGCGAGCCGACGGAGCTGGTCTTTCTCCACGGCGCGGTCGACGCGGAGGAGGCCCTCGACCGGGGGCTCCGCCTCGACGAAGTCGTTGACGCCCACGATCACCGACTGCTTTCGCTCCACGGCGAGCTGCGCCGCGTAGGCAGCGTCCTGGATCTCGCGCTGCGGGAAGCCGCGCTCGATGGCGTTGACCATCCCGCCCATCGCGTCGATCTCGGCGATGAGCTTGCTGGCCTCGGCCTCGATGCGGTCGGTCTCCGCCTCCATCACGAGGCTGCCGCCGAAGGGATCGGGGTGCCGCGCCACGCCCGACTCGTAGGCGATCACCTGCTGGGTGCGCAGCGCGAGGCGGGCGGAGGCCTCGGTGGGGAGCGCCAGCGCCTCGTCCTTGCCGTTGGTGTGGAGAGACTGCGTGCCACCGAGCACGGCCGCGAGGGCCTGGAGGGTCACGCGGACCACGTTGTTGTCGATCTGGCGGGCGGCGAGGGTGCTACCCCCGGTCTGCGTGTGGAAACGCAGCATCTGCGACTTCGGATCGCGCGCACCAAAACGGTCGCGCATGGTGACCGCCCACAGCCGACGGGCGGCGCGGAACTTCGCGATCTCCTCGATGAAGTCGTTGTGGGCGTTGAAGAAGAAGGACAGGCGCGGCGCGAAGTCGTCGATGGCGAGGCCGGCCGCCACCGCCGCCTCGACGTAGGCAATGCCGTCGGCGAGGGTGAATGCTACCTCCTGCGCCGCGGTGCTCCCCGCCTCGCGGATGTGGTAGCCGCTGATCGAGATCGTGTTCCACAGCGGCGCCTCGTCGCGACACCATGCGAAGATGTCGGTGATGATGCGCATCGAGGGGCGCGGCGGGTAGATGTAGGTGCCGCGGGCGATGTACTCCTTGAGCACGTCGTTCTGGATCGTCCCTCGAATCTGCCGGGTCGCGACGCCGCCCTGCCTGGCGACGGCCGCGTACATCGCCAGGAGCGTCGACGCGGTGGCGTTGATGGTCATCGAGGTGGACACCTCGCCGAGGGGCAGGCCGCCGAGCAGGGTGGCCATGTCATCGACGGTGTCGATGGCCACGCCCACCTTGCCCACCTCGCCCTGGGCCATCGCGTGATCGCTGTCGTAGCCCATCTGGGTGGGCAGGTCGAAAGCGCAGGAGAGGCCCGTCTGTCCCTTGCCGAGCAGGTACTTGAAGCGCTCGTTGGTGCTCGCGGCGCTGCCGAAGCCCGCGTACTGGCGCATGGTCCACAGGCGACCCTTGTACATGGTGGGGTGTACGCCGCGAGTGAAGGGGAACTCTCCTGGTTTCTCCATGCTCAGCCCTCGATCCGGGCGAGCTTCGCGCCTGCCTCGACTACCTGCCCCTCGCTCACGAACACCTCGGCCAGCACGCCGTCGACCGGCGCCTTCATCTCGTTCTCCATCTTCATCGCCTCCACCACCAGCACCGCCTGGCCCTTCTTCACCGGCTCGCCCGGGGCGACGAGCAAGCGCACGATGCGGCCGGGCATCTGGGTTGACAGGGTCCCGCCGCCCTGCGCGCCGGAGAGCCTCAGCGACTTGCGCCGCGGGTCGACCACGCTCACGGCGGTGGACAGGCCCATCACGTCGACCATCCAGCCGCCTTCCGCGCGCACCGCCCCGGCTTCCCAGCTCTCGCCGTCGATGAGCATCTGGAAGGCCTCGGGCGTGGGGCGCGCGAGGTCGACCACGCGGGTGACGCCGTCGAGTGACACGTTGAACCGGCCGTCTTTCCGGGCCTCCACGTCGACGAGGCGAACGCGACCGCCCGCGGTGATCTCGTATTTCAAAGCGCACCCCCGAGGCCGGGACGGCCACTGCGCTTCCAGGCGCTCTCCCCCGGCGGCTCCGTGGCGACGCGGTCGGGGCGGGTATCGATCTCGAACTGGGCCAGGGCCGCCGCGATGGTGGCGATGTCGTCGTTGTGGGCCGCCTCGCAGAGGCGCTCCAGGCGCTCGGCGGAGAGGAAGCCGGTGTTGTAGCTCCCCTCGAGGAAGTCGGGGTCGCGCAAGAGCGCGTTGAAGAAGGGGATGGAGGTGCGGATGCCGCGCACCCGGTACTCCCGCAGCGCCCGGATGGTCCGGGAGATCGCTTCCTCGCGCGTTGAACCCCAGCAAATCAGCTTGCTGACCATGGGATCGTAGTGGATGGGCACCTCGTAGCCGGCGTAAACGCCGCTATCGACGCGCACCCACGGGCCACCCGGCTCGCGGAGGCCGGAGATCTTCCCGGGCGCCGGCGCGAAGTTGTTGGCGGGGTCCTCGGCGTACACGCGGCACTCGATGGCGTGGCCGGACTGGCGGATGTCGTGCTGCCCGAACCAGAGCTTCTCGCCGGCCGCCACGCGGATCTGGGCGCGGGCGAGGTCGATCCCGGTGACCATCTCGGTGATGGGGTGCTCCACCTGCAACCGGGTGTTCATCTCCAGGAAGTAGAACTCCCCGCTCGACTGCGAGTAGAGGAACTCGCAGGTGCCGGCGCCCTCGTAGTCCACGGCGGCGGCCGCCTGGACCGCCACCTGCGCCATGCGACGCCGCGTGGCATCGGGCAACACCGGGCAGGGCGTCTCCTCGACCACCTTCTGGTTGCGACGCTGGACCGAGCAGTCGCGCTCGAAGAGGTGGAGGTGGGTGCCGTGCTTGTCGCTCAGCACCTGGATCTCGACGTGCTTGGGATTCTCGACGAACTTCTCGATGTAGACGGCGTCGTCCTTGAAGGACTTGGCGGCCTCCGAGCGCACCGCCCGCCACGCCGAGGGGAAGTCCTCGTCGAGGTCGACGCGGCGCATGCCCTTGCCGCCGCCGCCCGCCGCCGCCTTGAGCATGACGGGGTAGCCGAAACGGCGGGCGATCGACTGGGCTTCCTCGGCAGTGGCAATGGGCTCGGCCGTCCCGGGGACGACGGGCACCCCGGCGGCGATCATGCGCTGGCGCGCGCCGGTCTTGCTGCCCATCGCGTCGATGGCGGCGGGGGGAGGGCCGATCCACACCAGGCCGGCGTCGAGCACCGCCTGCGCGAACCTGGCGTTCTCGGAGAGAAAACCGTAGCCGGGGTGGATGGCCTCGGCGCCCGAGCGCCTCGCCACCTCGATGATCTTCTCGCCGCAGAGGTAGCTCTCCGCCGAGGGCGCCGGGCCGATGTTGTAGGCCTCGCCGGCGTTTCGCACGTGCAAGGCCAGGCGGTCGACGTCGGAGTAGACGGCCACGGTGCGGCAGCCGAGCTCGTGGCAGGCGCGGATCACGCGGACCGCGATCTCGCCGCGGTTGGCGACGAGCACCTTCGTGAAGGGAGGGGGGCGCATCGTGGGCGCGGCTATCTCGGAGCGCCTCAAGACGCGGCACCGCCTGCCGATGAGGCTCAACTCCCGCGGCGCCGATTCCGATCTCCGGTGCGAGGAGGCGCCCATGCCGCACCGACTGAGCATCGCCGAGCTCGTTGTCTGTCTCGCCGCGACCGTGTCTGAGGACATCCCAGACGTTACGGAGTGGCTCGAGGACGACGAAGGCTCGTGCCCCGACAGCCCAAGCCCCCCGGCCCGCGCGTGACCTCGGCCTCGGCCGCGGTCAGCTCGACGGTCGCCTACCCGCGCGACGACGACCCCACCGACGAGATGGGGCCCTACGAGCGCCTCGCGATCGCCGCGAAGCGGCGCGCCGCCGAGACCGCGGGCGACATCGACGCCGACGTGGCCCACGCCGGGATCGCCGACGTCGCCGATCCGCTGGCCGAGCTGTTCGAAGAGGTCGCGGTCGACGAGAGCGAGCCCTCGTAGGCGGTAACCCCAAGGCCGCAGGCTCCAGCTTGCAGCCGGCCGCACGAGAGCCCGCGTGCCCGCAGCGGGGCGGTAGCGCCCCTCCAGCCTAATCCCTCCAGCCTACAGCCTTGGAGTCCTCATGCGCGCCCAACATCGTTACCAGATCATGCTCGCGATGGCCTCGCAATCTCGCAAGCCGCTCCACGAGGCGGTGACCGAGCCCGGCGACTACGACGAGCCGGGGCGGCCCCAGGCCGACGACTCGGTGGGCGAGGCCGAGCCGGTGCCCGTCGACTGGGACGTCGGCACCATGGAGTGCTCCACCGACGACTGCGACGACCTCCCCGAGATCGACGAGAGCGAGATCTGCGCCCTCGAGCCCAGCGAGGCCGAACTCGCCTTTTCCTTCGCGCCGGTGGAAATCCTCCTCGACGGCATTGCGATTTAGACTCCGTCTAGATACGGGGCTCGTGCAGGGCGGTTGCCGCGCCTGCTTCACCAAACGGAGAGCCCCATGCCTGCACTGAAGGGTACGAAGACCCACGACAATCTCAAGGCCGCGTTTGCCGGCGAGTCTCAAGCCAACCGCCGCTACCTCTACTTCGCCAAGGTGGCCGACGTGGAGGGGCACCCCGACATCGCCGGTCTCTTCCGCGACACCGCCGAGGGCGAGACGGGCCACGCGCATGGCCACCTCGACTACCTGAAGGAGGCGGGCGACCCGGCGACCGGCCTGCCGATCGGCGACACCGAGCAGAACCTCAAGGCCGCCGTCGCCGGCGAGACCTACGAGTACACCGACATGTACCCCTCGATGGCGGCCACCGCGCGCCACGAGGGCTTCGACAACGTCGCCAACTGGTTCGAGACCCTCGCCAAGGCCGAGAAGTCGCACGCCGGCCGCTTCCAGAAGGGCCTCGACAGCATCTAGCGAGCGAAGGAGAGGCAAGCCGGTGGCCATCACCATCCCCACGCCGCGTGACCCGGTCTACTGGTCGCGCGAGGCCCTCGACGCCGAGGAGAAGCGGGTCTTCGAGATCTGCAACGGCTGCCGGCTCTGCCTCAACCTCTGCCCGAGCTTCCCCTCGCTGTTCGACGCGGTCGACAAGCTCGACGCCAGCGAGCCGATCGCCGCCCCCAGCGCGCCCGG
>VGRQ01000350.1 GCA_016875315.1 Deltaproteobacteria bacterium
GGCGGGGATGGCCCCGGCGTTCCACACCACCCCGAACGTGGCCGGCCAGCTCGAGTCGTAGTGCAGCGTGGCGAGCTGGAACCAGCTGGTGCCGGGCTCCTGGTCGTTGACCACGCTCCCGCCGCTGCAGGCCGCCTCGCGGACCGTGGGCGAGCACCAGCGGGCCTCCACGAAGTTGCCGATGCGGGCGAAGGGGCGCGCCGTCCAGCCGGGGGAGGCCTGCGTGGCGTGGGCGTGGAGCTGGTCGAACAGCGCCTTGTCGGCGGCGTCGACGGTGAACGAGAGGGGCACGGCCGACTCCGCGATCGGGGGGACAGGCGTAGACGCGCAGCCGAGCGCGACGAGGAGCGCGATCACGGCCGCCAGCGCCGGTGGGCGAGGTGGGCGCCTTGTTTCTTGCCGGGCGAGGGGTGTTCTTCCAGGCGCTCGACGAGCCATTGCATCCACTCGCTATAGTACACGCCGTGCTCGCGCCGCTGTTCCTCCACGAAAGGGCGCAGCCGAAGCCAGGTGTCGCGGAGGAAGCCCCCCATCAGGTCGTCGACGAGGTGCAGCGGCAGGATGCGGTGGTACACCAGCACGCCGAGGCTCTCGAACACGTGGCCCACGAGCTGCGCAGCGTCCATCATCTGCGGGTTCTCGGTGACGAGCTTCGGGTCGGCATTCTCGGGGAGGGTCAAGAGCAGGCCCACCGCGTCGACGAAGGCCGCGTTCTGCATCGCGTGGACCAGCTCCGCCGAGGAGAAGATGGCCCGCGTCTTCGACATGTGACGGATCTGCATCATGCCGAACACGACGCCGCTCACCACGGCGGTGGCGGAGAGCACGTTGGCGAGGGTGGCGAGGTCCATGGCGGCTCCTATGCGACCACGGCCACGAGGCCCGCGTCGCGCGCGCGGGAAGCGATGTGCGCGAGACGATCGCTCGGCAAGGGGCCCACGCGGGGATCGCTCGGTTTCCGCGCCACCGAGTACACTTGCACCTCCCGAGGCCCGATCGTCACCAGTCGCGCCACCCATGCATCGACCTCGGCCTCGGTCGGCCCCTCTCCATCGAGTGTCATGAACATCGACTGGATCACGATGGGCCGCCGCGCGGCGGTGTCACGAAGGTTGGCGAGGATACGCTCGAAGGAGAACTTGGTGCCGTCGACCAGTCGAAAGTACGCCTCCGTCCCCGCGTCGAGCTTACACCAGGGCTCGTCGATGTCGCCGAGGGCGGCCCGCACGCGCGGCAAGTGAAGCATCGTGGCGTTGGTCAACAGTCGAACTGGCACACCGGGGGCGAGTCGATCGCGGCACTCGCGGACAATCCGCGCGGCCTCCGGGAACTCCGGTGGCGTGGTGGGCTCGCCGTCGCCGGCAAAGGCGATGTCGGCCACGCGGCGGAGCGCCGGATCGGCGGTGTCGAAGGGCGGGGTGTGCCAGAGATCGCCCCGGTGAACCAGCCCGAGCAGGTGTTCCAGCTCGTCGCGCAGGCGCGGCAGGTCGATGGCCCGCGCCCCGCCCGGGAGGGTTCGATCCACCTGGCAGTAGGGGCAGTCGAAGTTGCAGGCCTTGTCGGGGTTGAGGTTCACCCCGATCGAGAGGCCCCGCGCCCGGCGCGACACCACCGCGTAGATGTAGGCGTTGTCGCCTAGTTCTCGGCGGTGATCGGCGAAGTCGAGGCGACGCATGGCTCACCAGCTAACCACCGGCCGTGGTAGGCCGAGCCCGTGGCCCTCACCCGCCGACATTTCCTCGCCTCCGCCGGGGCCGTGGGCGCGCTCGGGGCGGTGGCCACGGCGGCGGTGGGTCTCGGCTACCAGGCCTGGTGGAACCAGCCCGCTGCCCCGGGCCTGCGCTTCTTGTCTGCGGACGAGGCCGCCTTCGTCGATGCCCTCGCCGACGCGATCTTCCCGCCGTCCGAGGCGCTCCCGCTCCGCGGCCGCGAGGCCGCCGTGGCCCTCTTTATGGACCAGACGCTCGGCGGCATGGCCCCGGTGCAGCGCAACCTCGTGCGCCTCTCGATGCACGCGCTCGACCAGTACCCACGTGCCACCGGGCGCGGCGCCTTCCGCGAGCTGGCGCTCGACGACGCGGTGGCGGTGCTCGGGGAGTGGACCCGCTCGGAGCTCGCCGAGCTGCGCGGCGTGGTGGCCAGCGTGTACGTGTTCGTGGCGATGGCCTACACCGTGCACCCCGAGGTCGCGGCGCGCCTCGCACCTTCCTTCCGCTGCGGCTACGGGCAGTAGATGCGCTGGAACCCCGGCGACGGCGTGCTGTGGCGCCCGGCCCCCCAGGCCGACGGATTCACCGCCAGCGACCGCGAGATCGACGCCGACGTGGCGATCGTGGGCAGCGGACCCGGCGGCGCGGCAGCGGCGCGGGTGCTCGCCAACAGTGGCGCGCGGGTGGTGGTGATCGAGGAGGGGCCGCCGGAGGAACGTTTCCGTCCCAACCAGGGACAGGTGATGCGCTACCACATGCAGGAAGGCGGGGCGATGGTGGCCACCGGCTCCACCTTCATGCCCATCGCGGCGGGCCGCGGGGTCGGCGGCGGCTCGCTCATCAACAGTGCCATCGCCTGGCGCTGTCCCGACGAGGTGCTCGACGGGTGGACGAGCGTGATCGGTGACGATCGCTTCGCTGCGCGCCACGTGCGCCCGGTGTACGATGAGCTCTGGGAGATGCTCGGCATCTGGGAAACGCGCCCCGAGATCTCGGGGGAGAACAACGATCTCGTGGTGCGCGGCGTGCGCGCGCTCGGCTACGACGGCGGCTACCTGGCGCGCTACACCCCCCAGTGCGTGGGCTGCGGCACCTGCAACTTCGGCTGTGGCACCGGCGGCAAGGCGAGTGTCAACCACAACCTGCTGGTGGAGGCCACCAGCAACGGTGCGCGCATCCTCGCCGACACCAAGATCGACGCCTTCTTGTCCACCGGCAACCGGGTGGTCGGCGTGACCGGACGCGCCTTCCACCCGGACACCCACGAGCCCGGCGGACGCCTCACCGTGCGCGCCGGGACGGTGATCGTCGCCTGTGGCGGCATCGGCACGCCACGACTGCTGTCGCGCTCGGGCCTCGACCTCGGCCCGGCGGTGGGCGTGGGCCTGCATGTACACCCCGGCAACGGCGTGTTCGGCATTTGTGACACCCCGGTGCGGTGGTGGCACGGCGCCACGCAGGGCGCCTATTTCCACGTGAGCGGGCTGCCGGGCGTGTTACCCCACACCAGCAGCTTGCCGCCGGAGGTGGCGCTCCTGGCGATGTCGGCGGTGGGCCTCGACGCGCCCCAGGCGATGCCACTCCTCGACCACCTGTGTGGGCTCCTGGTGATGATCTCCGACAAGGGCACCGGCACGGTGGGGAGCTGGCCCGACGGGCGCGCGAAGATCACCTACGACTTCGATCCCGGCGACGTGGACCGCGTGAAGGCGGGCATGGTGGCCAGCGCGAGGGTGCTGCTCGCGGGGGGCGCGCGGAGGCTGTTCTGCGCGGTGGCCGGGGTCGGGATGCACACCTCGGCCGAGTCGCTGGAAGCGGCGCTCGTCTCGCGGACGATCCGCGACTTCACGCTCTACGCCTCGCACCCCATGTCGAGCTGCCGCATGGGACAAGACCCCGCCACGAGCGTGATCCGCGCCGACGGTCGCGCCCACCGACTGGAGGGCCTCTACCTTGCCGACAGCTCGATCTTTCCTACCTCGCTCGGGGTGAACCCCTCGGTCACCACCATGGCGATGGCCACCCTCATCGCGCGCGGCCTCGCCGCCACGGGTTGAACATGAACGACACCTGGACCATCGGCTTCGTCGGCACCGGCGTGATGGCCGAGACGATGATCGCCGGCCTCTGTGACAATGGGTTTGCCCCGGGGCGAATCACCGCCAGCCACCGCCGCGAGGATCGCTGCGCCGAGCTGCGCGCCCACGGCATCACCGCGTGTGTCGACAACCGCGAGGCCGCCCGTGCCGACGTGGTGGTGCTCGCGGTGAAGCCGCAGACGCTGGCCGGGGTGCTCGCCGAGCTGCGCGGGACCATCCGTCCCGAGGCGCTGGTGCTGAGCATCGTCGCCGGGGCCCGCGTGCGCGCCATCGCCGAGGCGCTGGGGCACGCGCGGGTGGTCCGCGCCATGCCCAACCTCCCCTGTCGCATCCGCCAGGGCATGAGCGTGTGGCACGGTCGCGAGTTGCTTGCTGCCGACCGGAGCCGCGTGCAGACGGTCTTGACGTCGATGGGCGCCGAGATCGAGGTGGACGACGAGGCCCACGTCGATCGCGCCACCGCCGTGAGCGGCACGGGACCGGCCATCGTGGCGCACTTCGTGAAGGCCTTCCTGGAGGCCGCCGCCTACATCGGCGAGCCCCGGGGGGTGGCCCGCGAGACCGTGCTGGCGACCCTCTCGGGCACGGTGGAGCTGCTGCGCCAGTCCGACGCCCACGTGGCCGAGCTGATCGACGAGGTCACCTCGCCGGGGGGCACCACCTCCCGCGCCTTGCAGGTGCTGAAGAACGGGCGTTTCTCGGCGGTGCTCACCGAGAGCGTGGATGCCGCCTACCAGCGCACCGTGGAGCTGGGCGACCAGCTCGAGCAGAAGCTCAAGGCGCCGTGACCCCCACGTGGTGCCGGGTGTGCGAGTCGGCCTGCGGGCTGCTCGCCGAGGTGAAGGACGGCCGGGTGCTGGCGCTCTCGCCGGATCGCGAGCACCCCGTGTCGCGCGGCTATGCCTGCGTGAAGGGGCTTCGTTTCCACGAGCGGTTGCGGGCGAAGGAACGGTTCACCACGCCGCTCGTCCGGCGGTCGAAGGGCGATCACCTGCGCGGGGTGAGCTGGGACGAGGCGCTGGCCTTCGTGGGCGAGCGCCTGCGCGCCATCCGGCGGCAGCACGGTCCCGAGGCGCTGGGCTTGTACCTCGGCAACGCGGTGATCCACAACTTCGGCGCCGTGGTGGGCACCACCGCCTTCGCGCGCGCGCTCGGCACGCGCAAGTCGTACAGCGCGCTCACCCTCGACAACGCGCCGCAGTACGTGGTCCTGGAGGCGGTGCTCGGCAGCGCTGCCGCCACGTTTACCGCCGACTACGCCAACAGCGACTGCATTGTCCTGTTTGGCACCGACCCGCTGGCGTCGCAGCCCTCGCAGTCGCAGGCCAACCCCGACGGCGTGCGCCAGTTGTTGAGGGCGCGGGAGCGGCTGGTGGTGGTCGACCCGCGCCGCTCGGCGACCGCGCGCCACGCCTCGACCCACCTCGCCATCCGCCCGGGGACGGACCGCTTCTTGCTCGCCTGTCTCGTCCGCGCCTTCGTCGATGGGCGCCCCGATTCACGGCCCGCGTCCACGAGTGTCACCCTCGACCCCGCGGGCGTGGCCACCCTGCGCGAGGCGGTGTCGCGCTTCTCGCCGGAGCTCGTGGCGCCCGTCGTCGGCCTATCGGTGGCCGAGATCGAGGCGCTGGTGGCGCGGCTCCGGTCGGCGGAGCGTCCGCTCGTGTGGTCTGGTCTCGGCGTGTTGCTGGCACCGGACGCCACCCTCGGCTGGTGGCTCACCCTCTGCCTCCAGTCGCTGCTCGGCGGTCTCGACCGGCCCGGCGGCTGGGTGCGGCCGGGGAGCGCGGTGAACCTCGCGCCCATCCTCCATCGCGCCGGGCTCCGGGGCGCCGACCTCGACAACCGAAGCCGCATCGGCGGGTACCCGGCGGTGCTCGGCACCCACGCGGCGGCCACGATGGCCGACGACGTGCTCACCGAGGGGGCCGACCGGCTCCGGGGACTGGTGATCTTCGGCGGCAACCCGGTGCGCGCCTGCCCCGACAGCCCGCGCGTGGCCCGCGCGCTGGGGGCGCTCGATCTGCTCGTGAGCGTCGA
>VGRQ01000351.1 GCA_016875315.1 Deltaproteobacteria bacterium
GTGCGCCGCGACCGCCAGGGGAGGCAGCAGGGCGTAGGCGAGCGTGAGGTGGTGGGAGAAGGCGGCGTGTCCCTCGGCACCCTGTGCCCGTTGCGCTAGCGCCCAGAGACCCGCCGCTGCCGCCGCGCCGAGCCCCAGCCGCTGCACCCGCGGGTCGGCGACTGGCGACAGGGCCAGGACCGGCGCCAGGATCCAGGCGTGACCGACGCCCTCGCGAGCCGGGCCGCCGGCCAGCGGAGACAGGGTGTACACCACGGCGAGGGCCACGGCGCCCGGCGCCCAGGGGTCGGCGAGGCGAGCGCGCAGGTTTCCCGACAGCAGCGACCAGCCGAGGGCGAGCGCGGTGGCGATCTCGAGCGCACCGGTCGACAGCGGCAGCGCCACCAGCACCAACCCGGTGACGATGGCGCCCATGTTCATCGCGCCAGCGCCTCGTAGATGGCCATGGTGCGGTCGGCCACGTGATCCCATCCGAAGCGCGACAGGGCCCGCTGTCGCCCGGCGGCGCCGATGCCCTCGAGCGCCGAGGGCGAGGCGGCAGCGACCTCCCGGAGCACGCGCGTCCAGGCCTCCACGTCGCCCACGGGCGCGCGCCAGCCGACGTCACCCGCCACCTCGACGTTGGGGGCGATGTCCGACACCACCGGCGGCAGGCCGGCCGCCATGCCCTCCAGCAGGGCCACGGGCAGGCCCTCGACGCGGCTCGGCAGCACGAACGCCCGCGCGTGCGTGAGCAGCATCCGCTTCTCCAGTCCGAACTGCGGGCCGGTGAAGATCACGCGCTCCTCGGGGGCAATCTTGCGCAGGTGAGCCACGAAGCCGGGGGTGTAGGCGCTGCCGCCGGTGATCACCACGGGGAGTTCCAACTGCGCCCGCGCGACGGCGGCTACCAGCGTGTCGAGTCCTTTCTCGGGCACGAGGCGCCCGAGAAACAGCAGGTAGTTCCCGGGCCGAAGCATCGGGAAGATCCTCGGGTCCCAGTCCACCGGCTGGTGCGGCTCCACCCCGTTCGGCAGGCGCGTGGCCTCCCGCCCCTGCTCGCGGCACCACTGGGCGAGTTCCTCGCTCACCGCCACCAGCGCGTCGGCCGCGCGGAGGGACACGGCGGCGCCGAGACGTAGCACCGAGCGCGCCATCGGCCCCCACTTGTCGCGCGTCCAGTCGCGGCCGTGGAGGGTGACCACCGACCGTCGCCCCAGGGCGCCGGGCACCCCGCTGAACAGGCCGGGGCCGCAGGCGTGGAGGTGTACAACATCGTGACGAATGCACGCTCGCGGCGCGCAGATGCCGGTGTGGACGAAGGCCTCGGCGCTGCGGTCGTACACCGTGGGCACGTCGGCGAGCCGCACCCCCTCGCGGTAGCAGTTGCCGTGCGGGTTGTAGCGGGCCCGGCAGTACACCGTCACGTGGGCGCCGCGGGCCACGAGCCGCGGCGCGAGCGCCGCCACGTGGGCCTCCACGCCTCCCTCGGTCCCCCACGGGGAACGAAGGCCGACGTGGGCGATGAATAGCTGTCGCGACCTCAAGGCAACAGAACCCCGTGCGCCTCGCAACGCGCCGCGAACTCTCTCGCCACCCAGGCCGAGTGGTCGTGCAGGTGGTTGGTGGCCACGCCGGCCTCCTGCTTGAAGCGCTTGCGGCGGTCTTGCTCGTCGAGCCAGCGGTAACGCCAGGCCCAGAAGCGCTGCATCGCGGCGCGGGCGTGCTCGTCCCAGGCGGCCGGCACCCGGGCCTCCACGGCGCTCGGCGGCGCGATGGGCGGCGCCAGGGTGGCCCGGGCTCGCGATCCCTCCAGGCCGGGCACGAACCGGCGCGCCCAGTCGTTGGCGTCGAGCAGCGCCACGCAGGCGGTGTTCCCGGCCATCGGCACGGCGGTGGCGAGCTCCACGGCGGTGAACATCGTGCGCTCGGGGATGGCGAGGCTCGCCTCGTCGAGGATGTAGTTGGTGCAGAGGCTGTCGCGGGCGAGGCCGGGAAGGAGCCGCCGGGCGCCGTGGAGGGTGGACTTGACGGTCCAGGCGCGGCCAGTGGCCACCACGAGGAGAAAGTCCACGTCGCCGTCGTCGCTGGCGCTCTGCTTCGACAGGCTGCCCGTCACCAGCACGCCGCGCACGAAGGGCACGCGGGCCAGCGTGGCGGCGGCGAAACGAGCCCGCTTCCAGAGCCGCTCGGCAGCGCGGGCACGTCGGAGGCGGGCCTCCCGGTCGGCCCCTCGGCCCAGCCGGAACACCCAGCGACCGTCGCGCTCCACGCCGAGGCGGCTCGCCTCGCCGACCGCCGAGTCCAATTCGGCGTCCTCGAGCCCCACGAGTCGCGACAGCTCATCCACCCGCAAGGGGTGACGGAACACGTCGAAGTAGTGAACCAGCCGCGCCGCATGCACGGCCCCCGCGCTACACTCCCGGCCGGAGAACGGAATGCGCCCTTCCTGGTTGATGGTGCTCTCGCTCGTGGCCTGCACGGGCGAAGAAGGCAAAGAAGGCGACACGGCCGACACGGGCGAGGAAGATACCGCCGGGGGCGGCGGCGAGCTTGACAACTGGTCGGCGAGCGGCACGGGCGACGCCTACTTCGCGGATGGCGAGGAGGACAATTCTCTGTTTAGCCTCGCGCTGTCGCGCGCCACCGAGCCTCGCGAGGGCGAGGCGTACTACGGTTTCGTGTCCGCCGCCGACGGGGTGCTGGTGCCGGTGGGCGAGATCGACGTCAATGGCGAGGATGTCGACCACAGCTTCGACATCGGCGAGAACGCGATCATCGCGGGTTACAGCCACTTCGAGGCCTGGGCCAACGCCACCGGCGAGGCAGGCGAGGGCGACGCGGTGTGGACGGGCGACGTGGATCCCACCATCTTCACCACCATCCAGTCGATGCTCATCGCGTCGTCGGAAACGCCTGATGGACAGGGATCGTTGCGCGCGCTGGAGTCGCACGTGGAGTTCCTCATCGAGCAGGCCGCGGGCGCCGCGAGCGCCGGCCTCACCGACGAGGAGGTGGGGAGCCTCTGCGAGATGATCGGCAACGCCCTGGAAGACCCCGCGGTCGACAGCGACGACGACGGCGAGGTGGAAACCTTCACCAACGTGATGGCAGCGCAGGGAACCGACGACGGCTACGGCTACGTGGAGCTCATCTTCGAAGACCTCGGCGAGGCCAACGACGTGGTGGATCCCACCGACCCCATCCACACCAACATCGAGCAGGCCTACGACGGGGTGCAGTTCACCGAGTTCTGGGCGGAGCGGGCCGCCAGCGACGCGCATAGCGGCGCCTCCGCGGGCGGCGACAGCGCGCTCAGCCGCCTGGAAGACGTGGCCGAGCAGCTGAGCTGGACGCTGGTGGGCAACGACATCGACGAAGACGGCGTGCTCGAGTACGACACCGAGGGCGGCCTCGACTACGCCGTCGACCAGGTGAGCCAGATGGCCCAGCTCCCGATCGAGGCCGCGAAGTAAACAGCCTTGGAGGCAGATCCCGTGGGTCTGTGCATGGTGCTGCTTGGCACACCTCCCCCGCGAGACTATACGCCGCTGGCCCGATGGACGCCCTGAGCTGGATCTACGCCGTGCTGGTGGGCGCCCTGTGCCTCCTCGGGCTGCACCGCTACGTGCATCTCGCGCGCTTTCTCCGCCTGTCCCGTCGCGAGCCACTGGTGCCGCCGATGCCGACAGAGCTCCCCGTCGTCACCGTGCAACTCCCGGTGTTCAACGAGCGCGACGTGGTGGCGCGGCTGGTGGATGCCGCCGCGCTGCTCGACTGGCCGCCCGAGCGGCTCCACCTGCAACTGCTCGACGACAGCACCGACGACACCGCCGCCTGCGCGCAGGGGGCCCTGCACCGCGCCCGGGCGCGCGGGCCCTCGGTGGAGTTGATCCAGCGGCGGGATCGCGCCGGCTTCAAGGCGGGAGCCCTCGCGCATGGCCTCGACAGCGCGCGTGGCGACCTGGTGGCGATCTTCGACGCCGACTTCGTGCCGCCGCGCGACTTCCTCCGCCAGCTCGTGCCTCACTTCGCCGACCCGGCGGTGGGCATGGTGCAGGCACGCTGGGGACACCTCAACGCCGAGGAGAGCGCGCTCACGCGGGCGCAGGCGCTGATGCTCGACGCGCACTTCCGCCTCGAGCACCTCGGCCGCAACCGGGCCGGCGCGTGGTTCAACTTCAACGGCACCGCGGGCATCTGGCGGCGACAGGCGATCGAGGCGGCAGGCGGCTGGGCAGGCGACACGCTCACCGAAGACCTCGACCTGAGCTACCGCGCCCAGGCCGCCGGCTGGCACTTCGTGTATCGCGACGACGTGGTGGTGCCGGCCGAGTTGCCCGCCACGCTCGCGGCCTTCCGCGCCCAGCAGTCGCGGTGGGCCAAGGGATCGGTCGAGACCCTGCGCAAGTTGTGGCGACGGGTGCTCCGCGCCCCCGTTCCTCCCTGGGTCCGCGCCGAGGCCTTCCAGCACCTCGGCGCAAACCTCGCGTGGCCGCTGGCGCTGGGGGTTGCGGTCTTGATGCCCGCCGTGGCGCTGACCTCGGGCGGCAGCACGCTGCGGCACCTGCTGCTCGACCTGCCCGCGTTCGTGCTGGCCACGGCCTCGCACGCGGCCTTCTTCGCCGCTGCGCCCCTCGCCGGCGATGTCGCGACGCCGTCGCGTGCGGGATGGCGACGGCTCGCCGACTTGCCAGCGGCGGTGCTCCTCGGCATCGGCATGTCCGTCAACCAGTCGCGGGCCGTCTGCGAGGCCCTCCTCGGGCGCCGCAGCGCCTTCGTGCGCACGCCCAAGCAAGGCGCGGGCGCGGGGTCGTACCGGGTGGCCCGCGCGGAGGGCGTACCGTTGGAGGGCCTGCTGTGCCTCTGGCACCTCGTCGGCCTCGGCGGGGCGCTGGCACTCGAAAACTACGGCAGCCTGCCCTTCCTCGCCCTCTTCGCCGGTGGCTTCGGCTGGGTGGCAGTTGCCCGGGAGCGCCGAGCGGTGCTGCCCGACACCGCGCCGGCCGAGGCCCTAGCCAAGTAGGCGCGGCAGCTTCCCGAAGGGATCGTCGACGAGCAAGGCGCCCGTGGGCTCGATGCGCTCGCGGTGGGCCTCGATGCCCACTGCTCGCAGCTTTTCCGGCGCCGCGCACCCGGTGACGACGAGACGGTACTTCTGCAACAAGAGCGCGAGCATGATGGCGCGCTGGGTGCCGCCCCCGGTGGGCGCCTCGCCGCTGAGCACGCCCGCCCAGGGGTAGTGTACGCGCGCGGCGAGCTCGGCAAATGCGCGCTCCCCGGAGCCCTCGCCGAGGCCCTCGGGACAGGCCGCGTCCAGGTAGAGCGTGGCGCCGGGCGAGAGCGGCGGCCTCGCCGAGAGGCCCACGTAGGTGGCCGCTCGGCTGGCCTGGTAGAAGTTCACCGCCTTTCGCGGCGGCACGCGGAACACCATCGCGTCGTAAGCACGCGGCACATCCCACCAGCAGTCGAGCGAGGCGGCGGCTCGCTGGAACGCGCGCACGGGCTCGTCCGCGAGCCAGCGGCCGCCAGCGGTGTTGAGCGCGTAGGTGCAGCCGGCCATGGCGCCGAGGGCGTCGACGGCGACGCGGAAGGGGTTGCCCTCCACCTGGCCCACGAGCACGCCAGGGGCCGTCACCCGGTCGCGATGGTGCAGGGCGTCGATGGTGGCGCGCGCGCCGATGCCCACGGCCACGCCCTTGTGCCCGCCCGAGAAGCCCGCGTACTGGTGCAGCTCCACGATGCCGACGGTCCAGACGGCGTCGCAACCGGCAACGTGTCGCGAGACGCCGCCGGGGATACCGTCGAAGCTGCCGGTGGCCACGGTGTCGTCGGGGTCGTGCTGCGCCACCGGGAAGGGGGAG
>VGRQ01000352.1 GCA_016875315.1 Deltaproteobacteria bacterium
TCCACGCGCGAGTAGGCCACCCGGGCGGCCACGGTGCGGGCCACGGCGTCGAGCTCGCCAGACAGGCGCGCCTCGGCCCAGCCGGCACGGGCGGTGAGGCCGTCGCTGCGCACCTTGCCGCCGGCCACCGAGGCGGTGCCGGTGAGGTGCAGGCGCTCGCCGCGCGCATGGGCGATGGCGTCGAGTTCGGCGCGTGCCTGCAACTCGCCGGGCCACGCGGTGCCGCTGCCCTCGGCGCGAACCCAACCCCCGAGGTGTACCGGCTCCACGCCGTCTACCACGGCGGCGAGGTCGAGGCCCGGCGTCTGGGCGTCGACCCTCCAGCCGAGGGGCCGCGCGGCGGTGTCGGCGGAGAGGGTGGCGCTTGCTGGACCGCCGGGCGTGGACAGGTCGACCCGGAGCTCGGGCGCGGCGAGGGTGCCCCCGATGCTCGCGGCGCCGATGTAGCGCCCCTTCAGTCGCGACTCGGCGAGGGCCGGGAGCAGGGGAGCCAGCGCCAGGGGCTCGACCAGGAAGGAGGCAAGATCGAAGGCCAGGGACTGGTCGCGCAGGGCTCCTGCCGCCGAGAGCGTCGCTGCCGTCCCCAGCGCCGCCCGGGTGGGCTCGATCACCAGGAGGCCCGGCGTCCAGCGGCCGGCGCTCGAGACGGTCAACGGCAGGCCGCGCACCGAGGCGGTGGCGCGGACATCGGTCCACATCACCACGCGCCCGCTCACGCTGGCCGCGCCCTCCAGCGACAGCGGGGCGAGCGACCAGTCTCGCACCCGCACGCGGCCGTCCACCGCGAAGTGCTGCAGGTCGAGCGCGAAGGGCAGGCCGGCCCAGGGCTTCGACTCGCCGGTGGACGGCCACATGCGGTCGAAGTCGCCGCCGTCGAGCTGCACGTCGAGACCCCGGATGGCGAGGTCGCGCACCGGCAGGGCGGCGGCGAGCAGCGCCAGCGGGCTCAGCTCGGCGCGCACGCTCTCGGCGGCCACGCGGCGATTGCCGTCGGGATCGACGATTCGCACGCCGTCGAGCTGCACCCACGACAGCACGTCGGTGCGGAGGCGATCCACCTCGATGCGCCCGGCCACGGGCTGCACCCGCGGCAAGACTTGCCCGAGAAGCCAGTCGTTGCCGAAGTCGGTGCGGAGCAGGCCCAGCAAGCCCATCACCGCCGCGCCGAGCAGGAACGCGCTCAGCACCGGCGTCCAGGCCAGCACGCGGATCCAGCGTTTCCGCATCAGAACGCCTCCCCGAGTCCCAGGTGCAGCGCCCAGGTCTGGTCGGCCCAGGCCGGCTGCTCGGCGTTCTTCACCGCGAAGGCCACGTCGACGCGGATCGCGCCGATGGCGCTGTAGTAGCGCAGCCCGCCGCCGAGGCCGAGCTGGATGGGATTGTCGAGCAGCAGGTCGAGCTTGTCCCAGGCGCGGCCGCCGTCGACGAAGAGCACCGCGCCGGTCGACCAGGGCAACGGCTGTCGCAACTCCACGCTGCCGTAGGCCGAGTAGAGGCCGCCGACGGGCTCGTAGCTCTCCACGCCGTCCACCTCGACGAGCACGTGGGGGCCGAGGCGCTTGTCGCCCCAGCCGCGCACGGTGCCGTTGCCGCCCACGTACAGGCGCTCGTCGAGGTCGATGTCGTCGCCGGGCTCGTAGGGGAAGACCGCGCCGCCGCCGCCCCGGACCGCGAGCACCGTGCCCGGCTCGAAGCTCCCGGCCCGCAGGTGACGGTAGCCGCGTGCCTCGCCGAGCACCCGGAAGAAGCCGAAGTCGCCACCCAGCGGGCCGCCGGCCTCCGATGTCGCGACCATGAAATAGTAGTTGCGGGTGGGCTGGAGCGGGTTGTCGCGCGCGTCCCAGGCCAGGGACTGCTCGAGGGAGGAGAGCAGGTACTCGGTCTTGGCCGACACGTCCAGGCGGCTATCGACGATCGCCGCGCGGTCGACCACGTCGAAGTAGCGGTGGTATTTGAGCTGGTAGCCGAATGTCGTTGCAATACGACGATCGGGTGTCCACGTCAGGCTGGGGAGCGTGGTGGCCTCGAACTCGCGGTAGCCCGTCTCCACGCCGAGGAGCGCGGTGGTGCCGAGGCCTAGCGCGATGTGGCCCCCGGCCAGCCCGGGGACGGTGAAGCTCTGGGTGAAGCTGGCCACGGGGGCGATGCTGTCGAGGGCCTGGGTGCCCACGTCGATCTCCGAGGTGGGATCGACGGTGGCGGCCACGCCGCCCTCCACCGTGGCCTCGTAGCGCAACAGGCGCTTGGCCACGTCGTCGTCGCGGTAGCCCACGCTCGCGACGACTCGTTGCTGGCCGGGCTCCACCACCAGCGAGGGGCCGAAGGCGAAGGTACGCGACGGTCGGCGTTGCAGGCGGATCTCGATGGGAACCTGGCGGTCGTCCGGCGTGTCGAGCACCGGGCGCACCTCCACCAGCGCGTACACGCCGAGCCCGTAGAGGCGCTGGCGCGCGGCCACGATCTTGCTGGTGCGGTAGCCGTCGCCGGGCGCGAAGCCGAGCTCCTGCAACAAGCGCGCGTCGGGGAGGATCTTCTCGCCGCGGATGGTGATCTCGCCAAACACGCAGGCGCGGCCGGGCGTCACGTCGAGCCGCACGTGGACGGAGTGCAGGTCGGGACGCACATCGACTCGGCCGGTCACCGTGGCGTAGGCGTAGCCTCGCTCGTGGAGGCGCTCGCGCACCGCGTCGAGACTGGCCTGGTAGGCCTCGAGATCGAAGACGTCGCCGGCCTCGAGCTCCACGAGCTTGCGCAGGCCCTCGACGAAGGGGCCCTGGAGGCCGTCGATGCCGGCGATCTCCACGTCGGCATCGAGCACCGAGGGCTGGCCCCGGTCGACGTGGGCGACGAGATCGATGCGCCGGGCGCCGCTCCGATCAGGTCGCGACCGGGGCACCTCCTCCCAGCGGAGGAACCTGGCGTCGAAGTAGCCGTGGTGCTGGTACCAGGTTTCCAGCCTGCGCGCGTCGTCCACCAGCACGCCCTCGTCGAGCAGGCCGGCGTCGCCGACGAGCGGCCCGGCGTCGAGACGCTGCAACGCGATCGTCGTCTTTCCGAGCACGAGCGGCGCGAAGTCGACCAGCCGCCGGGTGTGGCGCTGCTCGATGGCGTCGAGCAGGGCGCCGTTGCTGTCGGCCGCGAACGGGCTCGGGCTGTTGCCCTCGAAGCGGATGTCCTCCACGAGGGTCTGGCCGGGGCCGTGGGCGGGGTGCGGGCAGCCGCCCAGGAGCGCGAGGATCGGCGCGAGAGGCGGCACGGGAGGGGGGTTTCTATCCGCGCGCGGGCGCGCGGTCCGGTGATTGACGGTTGCCAGCCACCCCGCCCGTGACTATCCCCCGCGCCCCATGTGGCTCGCCTCGCGCCTCGTGCTCCTCCTCGCCGTGCTGGCGGGCGGCTGCGCCACCGAGCCGAAGGCCACCGCCAGCGCCGCCGTGGCCTCGCTCTCCACCGCGCCGGTCGAGGCCGCCACCTACCTCCCGGTCGCGACGCTCGACGGCTCGGTCGACCCTGTCGCCAGCGTGCAGCTCGGCTTCGACGTGCCCGGTCGCATCGAGCGGCTCCTCGTGCAGCGCGGCGACAGCGTGAAGAAGGGCGACGCGGTCGCGACCCTCGACGATCGCATGGCCCGCGCCCAGCTCGCCCAGGCCGAGGCCGCCACCGCCGGGGCCGAGGCTCAACTCGCCGCGGGCGAGGCGGCTTTCGCGCGGGCGAGGGCCTTGCACGAGGCCGGGGGGCTCAGCGAACAGCAGTGGAAAGACGCCGAGGCGGGCGTGCTCGCGGGCCGCGCCGGGGTCGACCAGGCGCGCGCGGCGGTGGCGCTCGCCCGCACCCACGTGGCCAACCACACCCTCCGGGCGCCGATCGCCGGCACCATCACCAACTGTCCCGACAACGCGGGCATGATGATCGGCGCGGGCACGCCGCTGTTCTTGCTGGAAGACCTCTCCGCGCTGCAGATCAAGGGCGCCGTGGGCGAGAACGACGGCTGGGTGGCGGCCGGCATGACGGCGAGCGTGGTCCCCGGGGCCGACAGTCGCCTGTCTGCCGTCGCGACCGTGTCGCGAGTCATTCCCGCGCTCGACCCGATGACGCGCCGCTTGCCGGTGGAGCTGCGGCTCGACAACCCGCCTCCCGGCCTGCGCGCCCACGCCTACGCGCGGGCCACGATCACCGCCACCGAGCCGCTCGCCGCCTTCGCGGTGCCGCGCGCCGCCGTGGTGGCCCGTCCCGACTTCTCGGTGGTGGTGCAGCGCGGCGAGGTTCACGCGCGGGTTCCGGTGAAGGTCCTCGCCGAGGAAGCGGAACGAACGCTGGTGCGCGGCGAGCTGTTGCCCGGCGACCTCGTGGTGCTCTATCCCCCGAGCGGCCTCGGGGGCGAGGGGTGAACGGCGGCCACGAGGGCCCGGCGCCTGCAGCGCACGCCGGCGGCGGCGGCCTCGGCATCTCCGACGTGGCGATCCGTCGCCCGGTGTTCACCGCGATGATGTCGCTCGCGGTGATCGTGCTCGGCCTGCTCGGCTACCGCAGTCTCGCCACCGACCTGTATCCCCCGGTCAACTTCCCGATCTTGCTGGTGCAGACGGTCTACCCGGGCGCCTCGCCGGCCGACATCGAGCGCGACATCACCGACCCCATCGAAGACGCGGTGGCCGGCATCTCGGGCATCGAGAAGCTCACCAGCTTCACGCGAGACTCGGTGTCGCTGGTGATGATCCAGTTCGAGCTGGATGAAGACCTCGACGCCGCCACCGCCGCCGTACGCGATCGTGTGGGCGCGATCGAGGGCAAGCTCCCCGACGCCGCCGACGACCCGCTGATCCGGCAGATTGATATCGGCGCGTTGCCGGTGCTGGTGGTGGCGGTGGCCACCGACGGCTCGGTGAACGACACCCGCGCTCTCGCCGAGGAGCGGCTCAAGCCCCTGCTCGAACAGGTGGAAGGGGTCGGCGCGATCAACGTACACGGCGGGCAAGAGCGCGAGGTGCAGGTGAACCTCGACCTCGACAAGCTGGCCGCGATGGGGCTCGGTGCCAGCGGGCTGATGGAGCGCATCGGCTACGAGAACATCAGCGTCCCCGTGGGACAGTTCCGCGCCTCCGACTACACGATCGGCGTGCGCGCCACCGGGCAGTTCACCTCGGTGAGCGACCTGTCGAACGTCGTGGTTCACAACTTCGCCGACGGGCGGCTCTTGCGGCTGGGCGAGGTGGCCGAGGTGGTCGATGGCTACACCCGCCCCACGCGGTACGTGCGCAACAACGGCAAGGACGCCGTCACGCTGGAGGTCGTGAAGAAGTCGGGTGCCAACACCATCGAGGTGGCGCATGGCGTAGTGTCGCGACTCCAGGAGACCGTTCCAAAGCTCGGCCAGGGGGCGACCTTCGAGGTGATCGCGGATCAGAGTCGCGACATCGAGGCCAACGCCCACGAGGTGTGGATCGCCATCTACTACGGCGGCACGATGGCGGTGCTCGTGATCCTGTTCTTCCTGCTCGACTGGCGGGGAACCTTGATCTCCGCGCTTGCCCTGCCCACCTCAATCATCGGTACCTTCGCGATGATGGCGGCCCTCGGCTTCTCCATCAACATGATGACGCTGATGGGCATGAGCCTCGCCATCGGCCTGCTCATCGACGACGCGGTGGTGGTGCGCGAGGCGATCACCAGGCGCCTGGAAGCGGGCGACGATCCGGTCACCGCCGCGTCGCGCGGCACCGCCGAGATCGCGCTCGCGGTGCTGGCGACGACATTGTCGCTGGTGGCGGTCTTCGTCCCCGTGGCCTTCATGTCGGGCATGGTGGGCCAGTTCTTCAAGCAGTTCGGCCTCACCATCGC
>VGRQ01000353.1 GCA_016875315.1 Deltaproteobacteria bacterium
CGAGGAGCCCGAGCAAGCTGGCGTACAACCAGGGGTAGATGCCCACGCCCCACAGCGCCGACTGCACGCACAGCGAGAGCGCCGAGAGCCACATCAGGCCGAAGGCCCGCTGCCGTAGCTGGCCGGCGCGGCGGCGCACGGGCTCGCCGTGTAGGCCGAGCTCGGCGCGGGCGATCGCGTCGCCGCTGCGTGCCCAGGCCCAGAGCGCCACCATCGCACCCAGCGGCCCCGTGCAGCAGCAGGGACCGAGCATGACGAGGATCGCCGACACGCGCACCGCCGTCCCGAGGCGGGGCGTGGGGTCGGGCAGCTGCCCCTCGTCGGGCTGGCCGCTGAAGAGATCGTCAACCCCCAACTAGGCCTCGGCGCGGCGCAGGAGCAAGGAGAGATCGTCGACGTAGGCAAACCACGCGTCACCATCCACCTGCACGCGGCCATCGGGACCCGCGCGCAGCACGCCGTCTTCCTTCAATGCCTTGGCCGCGTTCTGGAGGTTGGCGACACTCAGCGATTCCGGTCGCGACAACTCGTCGGCGGCGAGCATCGTCCGGCCCCGGGCGAGGGCGGCCTCCGGCAGGGCCTTGAGCGGGGGCTCGTCCTTCGCCGCCAGCAAGAGCAGCAGGTAGGACTCCAGGATGTTCGCCACGAGATTGGCGATCTCCCCCACCCGCGAGCGGTCGGTCACCACGATCGCCTCGCCGCGCCGCTCGATGGCGCCGTAGGCCACCAGCGCGTCGATGGCGCGGCGGTGGATCTCCTCCACGCCGGCGTCGGGGTCGAGGATGAACTCGTAGCGCAGCAGGAATTGCTGGGTGGTGAACAGCCGCGACACCTCGTCGGGCTCGACCTCGTCCTTGCCCAGCGCCCGCACCGCCGCCGCGTAGTAAGCGGCCGGCGCGAAGGCGTGCAGAACGGCGTTCTTGTAGTACTCGAGCGTGATCCGCTGCTCGGGGACGATGGCGTACACCTTCTCGGCGCCCTCCTCGAGCTCGCGCAGGAACTTGCTGGCTAGGAAGCGGTTGATCGCCTCGTCGAGGATACCGTCGAGGTGCTCCACGCCGCCCGCCTCCGACACCTTGGCCACCCGGAGGAAGGCGCGCAGGCGCTCCACGCGGGCGCGCAGCTCGTCGCGACGCACCCCCCGGCGCGGATGCGCGAGCACCGCCAGCGCGACGATCGCCGTGGGCAGCGCCACCGCCACGTTGTTGATGCCATGGAGGATGCGCTCGCCGAGCACCATCAGCGCCTCGTCGCGCTTGGCCCGCGGCATGGCCAGCCACTCGTCGGCGGTGGCGATGCTGTCGGCCCGGATGGGCTCGCCCACGCGCAGGTACACCTTGCCGTAGCGCTCGCGGAGCACGCCGGCCGCCCGCACCACCTGGCCCATGCTCTCCTTCTCCTTCCGCGCCCCCGAGAGCTCCCGCGCGTAGGCGCGCTCCTCGGCGATCTGCTCGTAGCCCACGTAGATCGGCAGGAAGTTCACCGCGCGTCCCTCGCGCGCGCCCGCGGCGGCGTTCATCACCATCCCCAGCACCCCCAGCTTGGGCGGCAGCAGCTTCCCGGTGCGCGATCGCCCGCCCTCGATGAAGAACTCCACCGGTACTTCCATGCGAACGAGCTCTTGCAGGTAGCGCTCGAAGACCACCGGGAAGATCCGATCACCCGCGAAGCTACGCTTGATGAAGAAGGCGCCGCAGCGGCGGAAGAAGCTGCCCACGGGGAAGAAGCTCAGGTTCTCGCCGGCCACGATGTGGGGGATGACGATGTCGTGCTCGAAGAGGAGCGACGAGATGAGCAAGTAGTCGAGGTGGCTCCGGTGGCAGGGGACGAGGACGGGCGTGCCGTCGCGCAGCGCCGAGCGGATGCGATCCATGTCGACGTCGCGCACGTCGATGCCCGAGTAGATGCGGTTCCAGATCTGCCGGCACAAGAAGGCCGCGAGGCGCACGGCGGGGAAGGAGAACTGCGCGGCGATGTGGTCGAAGGTCGTCACCACCCGCTTGAGCACGGCGGCGGGCGGCTTCCCCGTGGCCTGCGACTCGCGGACGAGGAGATCGCGCACCTCGCGGCTCTCCAGCACCTGGCGGCGCACGAAGCCGCGGGGGCGAGCGCGCGGCCCCTTGACCACCCGGCTCTCCCGGTAGAGGAACCGTCGCAGGATCAGGCGCAGCGACCGGTCGCGACGGGCCGGGGGCTCGTCGGCGAAGCGCTCGATCCACTCCGGCAGGGCGATGGGCTCGCCCACCTGCACGATGGCCTCGCCCCGGGAGGCGGCGATGGCCAGCAGCTTGCCGAACACGCCCGGGCTGTCCTCGGTGCCGAGCAGGAAGCGGCCCACCTCGGTGCGGGCGGGCTCGGGGCTCTTGTTCCAGATCACCACCACCGGCAGCACCTGGATCGGGCGCGAGGCACGCGCCTGCGCCGCCACGAGGTGGGGCACCACGTCGCCCTGCTCGGGCGCGGCGCCCACCAGCTCACGGATGTCCCAGGGCGTGGACAGGAAGGCGCAGCTGGGCAAGCCGGCGGCGACGTAGTCGCCCAGGCGCTCAGGTCCGCCTGCGTCGAGGCCCCCGAACAGGCGACCCATCTCGCCCAGCGGCAGCCAGCGCCGCGGGTCGAAGTCGGGCGTGAACGCGGGAAGAGGGAGCCGCCGCTCGGTGAGCACCGACTTCAGCGCCAGCCAGTCTACCTGCGAGCGGGTGTGCAGCACGTAGACGACGGGCCCGCGCTCGGCGGCCCGGCGCACGCGCTCGGCGGAGTGGTCCTCCATGCGCAGGCGCCGGAGCAGGAACGGGAGCCCAGAGAGCCAGTAGAGGGGCCCATTCACCGGCAGCATGGCTGAGCTGTGCGTGGCCGCCGCGAGCGGGTTCATCGATCGGGGCGGCCTATCCCGTGTTCAGCTCTGGATGGCAAAACGCTCGTTCATGAGTCGCGACACATCCGGCGCTTTGGTGGCCTTGGAGAACAGCCATCCCTGCCCGAGATCGCATCCCACGCCCCTCAGAATCGCGACCTGATCGAGAGTTTCGATGCCCTCCGCCACCGCGACCATTCCCAGCGCGTGGGTGAGCGAGACGATCGCGCGGACGATGTGCAAGGTGGTGCCGTCGGCGTCGAGCGCCGACACGAAGCTGCGGTCGATCTTCACGCTCTGTACCGGGAAGCGCCGCAGGTGAGAGAGCGACGAGAAGCCGGTGCCGAAGTCGTCGAGCGCCAGCCGAACGCCCATGTTGCGCAGCTCGCGGAGCATCGCCACGACGGACTCGGGGCGGTCGACGAAGACGGTCTCGGTAATCTCGAGCCCCAGCACCCCGGGGCGCAGGCCGCTCATCGCCTGCACCTGAGCCACGCGCTCCACGAAGTGCGGGTCGCGAAATTGCCGCGCGGACACGTTGACGTTGACGAAGAACTGGTCGCGCGCGTGCTCGTGCATCCACTGCGCGGCGCGGCGGCAGGCCTCCCGCATCACCTGGTAGCCGAGGCGGTCGATGAGCCCCATCTCCTCGGCCAGCGGAACGAACTCCGCGGGCGGGACGGCGCCGTGGACCGGGTGGTTCCACCGCGCCAGCGCCTCGAGGCCGCGCACCTGGCCAGTGATGAGCGAGACCACCGGCTGGTAGACCACCTCCAGTCCCTCCACCTCCACGCTCTGGCGAAGGGCACCGCCGAGACGGCTTCGACGCGCGCGGCGCTCGCGCGTGGCGGCGTCGATCACGTGGTGGCCGCCGCGGCCGCGGGTGCGCACCTCGTACATGGCACTGTCGGCGTCGCGGAGCATCTGCTCCACGGTGCTCTCCGCGTCGGAGCAGACCACACCGATGCTCCCGCTGATGAAGATGTGGTGGCCCTCGATCTCGAACACCATGGAGAGCGCGCGCTCGATGCGTGCCGCCGCCGCCGTCGCCTCGTCGGCGCTCGCCAGCTCCTCGAGGAGCAGGCCGAACTCGTCCCCCCCGAGTCGCGACACGGTGTCCACCGCGCGCACGCAGCTCTCCAGGCGACGGGCCACGCCCACGAGCAGCCGGTCGCCCACGTGGTGTCCGAGCCCGTCGTTCACCTGCTTGAAGCCGTCGAGATCCAGGTACAGGACCGCGAAGAGTTTCGCCGGGTTGCGCTTGACGCGCTCGAGTGCCTGCGACACTCGGTCGCGGAACAGGTTGCGGTTGGGCAGGCTGGTGAGCCCGTCGTGTGCCGCCGCGAAGTACAGCATCGACTCGGCCTGCTTGCGCTGGGTGATGTCGGTGAGCGAGCCGGCGAAGCGCACCGCCGCGCCCTCGGGGCCACGGAAGGCGAGGCCCCGCGCCTGCACCCAGCGGTAGCTCCCGTCCACGTGCCGCAGCCGGTGCTCGCTCTCGAAGTGCGGCGAGCGGAGCTGGAAGTGCTCGTCGATGAGCTCTCGGAGCCGGGAGAGGTCGTCGGGATGTACCAGCGACAGCCAGTCCTGCACCTTGCCGGAAAAACCCTGCCGATCGTTCCCGACAATGCCGCACCAGCGCTCGGAGAAGTAGGCCTCGTCCTCGGGAATCTTCCAGTCCCAGAGCCCGTCGTTGGCCCCCATCGAGGCCAGCGCGTAGCGCTCCTCGCTCTCGCGCAGGCGCTGCTCGGCGGCGAGCTGCTCCGTGAGATCGAGGCGCACCGCCACGATGGCCTCCAGCGCACCCTCGGGCGACAGCAGCGGCGTCACCGACAAGGTCTGCGGGATGAGGCTGCCATCCTTGCGTGCCGACACGAAGTAGCCACGCCACGCCCGGCCCGCGCGCAGCTCGGCCTCCACCTGGGCGTAGTAGTCGGCGGGGTGGGCGTCGCTCCGCAGCAGCTCGGAGGGCGCCCGGCCCATCGCCTCCGCCTCGGTGTAGCCGGTGAGCTCCGTCCAGCGGCGATTGACGTAGACAATCTTCCAGTCAGCGTCGATGATCTCGATGGCCTCGGCCACGCTGTCGACGGCGGCCACCAGCCGCCGACTCATCGCCTCGGTGTCGTCCGCGCGCATCCACCCGCGATGCTACACCACGCCGCACCGGGAGGTGCGCATGGACGCCGTGCGAGTGGAGACCAGCGGGCCGGTGACGACGGTGATCCTGTCGCGCCCGGGGCGGCGCAACGCCATCGACCGGGCCACGGCGGATGCCCTCGTCGAGGCCTTCGTCGCCTTCGCCGCCGACGGCGCGGCGCGAGTGGCGGTGCTGTGGGGCGAAGGGGGGAGCTTCTGCGCCGGCGCCGACCTCAAGGCGATCGCCGAGGGACAGCCAAACCGCGTGGAGCCGGGCGAGCCCGGTCCCCTCGGGCCCACGAGAACGACCATGCCCAAGCCGGTGATCGCGGCGATCGAGGGGCACGCCGTGGCCGGCGGGCTCGAACTAGCCCTCTGGTGTGACCTCCGCGTGGCGGCGCGCGACGCGGTGCTCGGGGTGTTCTGCCGCCGCTGGGGCGTGCCGCTGATCGACGGTGGCACGGCACGGCTACCGCGGGTGGTGGGCCTCGGGCGGGCGCTCGACCTGGTGCTCACCGGCCGTGCCGTGGCCGCGGAGGAGGCGCTGGCGATGGGCCTCGTCAACCGGGTGGTGGAGCCGGGCGGCGCGAGGGAGGAGGCGGAGAAACTCGCCGCGGAGATCGCCATGTTCCCGCAGGGCTGCATGCTCGCCGACCGAGCCTCGGTCTATGCCGCCTTCGCGCCGGGCATGGAGGAGGCGCTGCTAGCCGAGCACCACGGTGGCGTGGCGGCGCTGGCGGCGGAAGGCGTCGGGGGGGCCGCGCGCTTCGCGGCGCGCCGGTAGCTACCGGCGACGGCGCCCGAGCGCCAGGACCGACGCGGCCATCCCGAGCGCGG
>VGRQ01000354.1 GCA_016875315.1 Deltaproteobacteria bacterium
AGCTCGGCGCGGGCAGCCGGCGCCAGCGGCGCGGAGGGCGGGCGCTCGCCCGGTTTCTCGAAGAGATCGTCGCGCGCGACCACGTGGGCCACGCGCAAGGCGACGTTGCGGACGAGACGAGGCAGCGGCATCGCGCGCGGACCTAGCTCATTCCGAGACCGACTGCCCTTCCACCACCTTCTCGGTGGTGTCGCGCAGCACGTGGGGCTTCTCGCGCACGCTCAGGGCCTCGGCCAGCCGCTGCGTGGTGGCGCGCGCCCGGGTGGCGAGGACCTTCGCCATCTCGTACACCAGCTTGTAGGCGGCAAGATTGTCTGCGGCGAGCAGATCCTCGAAGTCGGACCGCGAGAAACGAAACACCGTGGTCTCGCCGAGAGCGGTGACCGTGGCGGAGCGAGGCGAGTGGTCGAGGATGGCCATCTCCCCGAAGCAGGCGCGAGGCCCGAGCGTGAGGAGCGCCTTCGGCGGGCCCGTCTCGTCGTTCTTGGTGACGTTGGCGGCGCCGTCGAAGATCACGTACCAGGCATCGCCCGGGTCGCCCTCCTTGAAAATGACATGCCCATCCCGAACTCGGCGAACCTGCATGATGTGCACGATCTCCGAGAGTTGGGCAGGGTCGAGGTCGCCGAACATCGGCGCCTCCAGGAGGAACGTGATGATCTGCTCGAGCGTGATCGTGTTCATGGCGCACCGCGTTCTACCACGCGCTTGTGCCCGTGCGCGCGCGGCGCTAGCTTCGTTGCATGGGACTGCGCGACACCCTCAAGAAAAAGGTCCAGGGCCTGGTGAACCGGATGAGCGGCGAGTACTCCGCCGTGGCGCCCGAGGAGATCAAGCCGATGGATCGGCCCGGCGTGGCCGACCCGAACGCCAAGGTCATCCGGGCGCGGCTCAACCGTCCCAAGGAAGGGGCCGGCGGCGGCAGCGAGGACTAGTCAGCGTCCCGTGTAGAACGCGCGCAGTTGCTCAATAACCAGGCGAGATGGACCCACCACGCGCCGCGCGGGGGGGAGCGCCGCGAGGAAGAGCTTGCCGTACCACATCTCGTGAACCCGGCGGTCGAGAATGAGCACCGCGCCGCGGTCGGTCTGGGTGCGCACCAGGCGGCCAAAGCCCTGGCGCAGGCGGATCACCGCCTCGGGCAGCGCCCAGGCCCGGAAGGGGTCGAGGCCCGCCTGGGCGAGGCGCTCGTGGCGCGCCTCGGCCACGGGCTCGGTGGGCACGCGGAAGGGGAGCCTCGGGATGATCACGAGGCGGAGCGCGTCGCCCTTGACCGAGATGCCCTCCCAGAAGGAGTCGGTGCCGAAGAGCACGCTGCCCGCGTCGGCGCGGAAGCGCTCGAGCAGCCTCTCGCGCGAGCCCTTGCCCTGCCGGAGGATGGCGTGGCGGCTCCCGAGCGCCGCCTCGGCCCGCGCTCCCAGCTCGTCGACGGCGGCGTAGCTGGTACACAGCACGAACGCGCCTCCGCGGGAGGCCTCTACCGCTGCGATGACCTGTCGCGACACCTCGTCGAGGAAGCCGGGCTCGTCGGGGCGCGGCAAGTCGCGCGGCAACGCGAGGATCGCCTGCCGCGCGTAGTCGAAGGGCGAGGAGAACTGGCGGAAGGCGGAGCCCTCCAGCCCCACGCGACGGAGGAAGGCGCCAGGGTCGTCCCGCACCGCGAGCGTGGCGCTGGTGAGCACGGTGGCGTGCTGCTTGTCACGCAGGTGAGCACGGACGAATGGGGCGATGTCGACGGGCGCCGCCACCGCCGCCACGCCGCGCTTGCCGGGGTCGAGGAAACGGACACGCTCGGGTGACTCGACCAGGAACTGGCTCGCCGCGCTGGCTTGCTCCTCCAGTCGCTGCCGCGCGCGCTCCACGTCGAGCAAGGGCTGCGCCCTGTCCGGGGGGACAGGATCGTCACCGAGCGCGGCGGGGACGGCGCCGAGCGCGGCCGCGGCCTGCTGCAGGCTCTCCACGAGCTCGGCGAAGAACTCGGGGTCGGGTGGCGCGGCGCGCACCCGCGTCGGTACGCGAACGTGGTCGGCAAGGCCTTCGAAGCCGATGCTGGCAGTGTCGCGCAGCTCCACGGCGAGCACCGACGCGGCCTGCGCGGCAGGGCGCGTCACGGGGAAAGCCTCGCCCACGCGCTCGAGGGCACCGGGACGCCGGCGGCGAGGAAGCAGCGGGGCCACGGCGCGACTGATGGCGAGCGCGCTGAGGCGGCAGGCGCCCGCCGAGGTGGCCGCGTCTTCCAGGTGGTGCGCCTCGTCGAGGATCACCCTGTCGAAGTCGGGCAGGATGCCGCGGCTGATCTCCGCCTTGAGCGCCAGGTCGCGCAGCAGCAGCGCGTGGTTGGCAACCACGAGGTGCGCTGCCGCCGCCTTGCGACGGGCCTCGTAGTAGAAACACTGGTTGAAGTGCGGGCAGCGAGCACGCAAGGTCTGGGACCCGTCGCTCTCCACCCGGTCGGCCAGCTCGTCGTCCATCACGAAGCCGGCGGTGGACAGGTCGCCTGTCTCCGAGGTGGACGCCCACGCGGCCACCGGGCCGACGCCCTCGGCGTTGTCGTCGATGGCGATCTGGAGACGACGCCGGCAGAGGTAGTTGCTGCGTCCCTTGAGCAGCGCGTAGCGGTGCGGCAGCACCCGGGCGAGCGCGGGAAGGTCGTCCTCCACGAGCTGCCCCTGGAGCGTGCGGGTGAAGGTGGCCACCACCACCCGCCGGTCGTTGGCCACCGCCCACAGCACCGAGGGCACGAGGTAGGCGAGCGACTTGCCGGTGCCGGTCCCGGCCTCGAGCGCCACCACGCCGCCGTCGTCGAGCGCGTCGGCCACGGCGAGGGCCATGTCCACCTGGCCGGGCCGGGGCTCCCAGCCCGGGTAGGCCCCCGGCAGGCTCTCGGTGAAGACGGCCACCAGCGCCTCGCGGTCGATGGCCACCACCTTGCGCGCGTGCGGCTCGACCACCCACTGCGCGCGACTCACGGCGTTGTCGACGATGACGAAGCCCACGCCATCCTCGCCGAACTGCCCGGCGAGGAGCATGTCCGGCGGCGAGGGGCGCACGTCGCCTGAGGGGTGGTTGTGGATGACCACCTGCCCGGCGCGGGCTCGCCCGGAAGGGGCGTTTACCTCGCTGGCCGTGCCGCGCGCGTGTACCTCGATGCTCGCGACGAGCCCCTGCTCGTCGAGCGTGCCCACCGCGAAGATCTCGATGCCGCCGGCGCTGCGTATGGCGAGGCGCATCGCCTCGGCGGCGGCGGCGGAGAAGCGGGTGCCGGGCCGAGGTCCCATCGCCATCGCGCTAGCCAAGCGCCGGCGGGTGCTCGGGCTGGCGCACGGGACGGAGCACGCGCGAACGCAGCCGGCTCCACCACCCGCGCGCCACCTCGGGGTGGAGCAGCGCCGGGTAGGCCGAGAGCGCCACGGCCGAGAAAGCCCCCACGTTCATCAGCGCGAGCACGCCGAGGTGGAAGGCCGCGCCGCCCAGCAGCACCCAGGGGTTGCTGCGCCGCCACATCACCAGGACGGGGAAGGACATCTCGAAGGCCACGGTGAACCAGCCGAGCACTCGGCACGCGAGCGCCTGCTCGCTGAGCCACAGCGCCAGCGGGCCTCCGGCATGGAACCGGTGGAGCAGGGCGTACTGCATCGCGCTCCCATCGCGCCAGCCTGGCTCCTCGAGCAGCTTCAGCGAGCCCGTGGACCAGTACAGCCAGCCAAAAACGATCAGCAGGAAGTGCCTCGCCACCGGGGAGCGCCACTTCTCGCCGAGGCCCCGCTCGTGGGCCGGCGACAACAACAGGCCCAGCGCCACCCAGAGGGACAGGCGATCGTGCGCCTTGACGTTGATGGCCTCCTCGGCGAGGAGCGCCCACGCGCCGAGCAGGTAGAGGATCATGCCCGGCCGGAAGAACCGCCCGCCCACGAAGAGGCCCAGGATCCCGGCGAGGCCGACGAACCACAGCGCGTAGGCGGTGGTGGGCGTCCACACCACGTAGTTCGCGAGCTGCCAGGGCCCGGTGGTGAACAGCATGTCGGTGCAGGCGTAGGCGTCTTCCACCCGGGCGAAGCGAGGCCAGTGGCCCCAGAGCGCCGCGCACGCGAAAAGCAGGCGGGTGGCGGTCCAGCCGCCCGCCCAGTTCGGCTCGAACAGGCGCCTCACAGCCGCCGACCAGCCGGGAGGGGGTACTCCTCGTCGCAGTCGAAGTCTACCAGCACACGTTGCTCCACGACGGGGCGGTCGCTGGCCGGCACCCCGATCCTCGCGCGCCAGCGCACGTCGCCCGCCACCACGCGGTCGGGCTTCGGTTCGGCGCGCCTGCAAATCGCCTGGGCGAGCGTGGTCATTCGCCGCGGGTTGTTTCGGAAGGGACCGCGAACGTAGCGCGGGCCGCTGTCCCACCGGGAAGGGAAGAGCGCCTCCAGGTCGACCGTGGACACCACACCGTCCACCGACATCTGGGCGCCCACGTCGTGATGCCACGTTTCTTTCTCGGTGAACATCGACCACTGCGCCGGGTAGCTCCACGCGGGCATGTCGGGGCTCAGGGCGTAGCGGTAGCAGGCGCCGAAGTAGGCAAAGGTGAGTACCAGCAGGCCAAGCGCCGGCCAGCGCAAGGCATCGGGCGTGGTACGGCGGTCGTCGGGCCCTGTCACCGTCCCGGCGGCTAACCGGACCGGATACCGGGCGCGGCATGGCGGACGTGCTGATCCTGGCTGGCGGGGGCACCGGAGGACACGTGTACCCTGCGCTCGCGATGGGTGACGCGATGCGCGCCCGGGGGGCCGAGGTCCACTACTACGGCGACGGCGCGCGGCTGGAGGGACGGGTGGCCCCCGAGCGCGGCTACGCCTTCCGCGCCGTGGAGGCGGTGCAGTACCCCCGCTCGGGCCTAGTCGCGAGGCTCCGATTCGCATGGCAGTTGCTCGTCGCGACGTGGCGGGCGCGGGGGCTCCTCCGGGAGGACCGCGCCACCATGGTGCTCGGCGTGGGCGGCTACGTGATGGCCCCCACCGTGCTGGCGGCCTGGACCCTCGGGATCCCTGCCGCGATCCACGAGTCCAACGTGGCGCCCGGCCTCGCCAACCGGCTCTGTGCGCGGGTGGCGCGCCTGGTGTTGCTCACCTACGACGACACGCGGAAACACCTGCGCGGGCGCGGCGAGATGCACACCGTGGGCTGCCCGGTGAATCCCCGGGTGCTCGAGGGCGACGGCGGCAAGTACGGCCTCGACACGTCGCGACCCGTCTTGCTGGTCGTGGGCGGATCACTGGGCGCGGCGACGATCAACGACATCGCGCTCGCCTGCGCCGCCGCGCCGGGCCGGAGCTACTCGATCCTCCACCTCACCGGCCCGCGCTACTTCGACGAGATCGCGGCCCGCTACCGCGAGTTGCCCGGCGGCACGCCGGCACACCTGGTGGTGCGACCCTACGAGGACAAGATGGGCGACGCCTTCGCGGCCGCCTCGCTGGTGCTCGCCCGCGCCGGGAGCAGCACCCTCGCCGAGATCTGCGCCGTGGGCAAGCCGAGCGTGCTGGTGCCCTCGCCCAACGTCACCGACAACCACCAGGAAGCCAATGCGCGCGGCCTCGAGCGGGCCGGCGCGGCCCGAGTGGTGGTGGAGAAGGGCATCGACATCCCCGCCGTGGTGGCCGAGGTGGGGGCGCTCCTGGCCAACGCCGAGGCGCGGGCCCGGATGAGCGAGGCGGCGAAGTCGCTGGCGAGGCCGCGGGTGGCCGACGAGGTGGCCGAGTTGCTCAGGACAAAGCTCGGGACCTAGCCGCTGCAGCGGGACCCGTCGTTGCGCTCGTCGAATCCGATCTCGGCCTTCACCGCG
>VGRQ01000355.1 GCA_016875315.1 Deltaproteobacteria bacterium
CAGCTTCTCTCGCCACGAAGAACGCGCCCCACCTCGCGCCGCCCCGATCAGTCGCGGCGCGCGCGCGCCGCCTTCCGGTGCTCGCAGCGCGCGGCGTCGCGGCAGCGCCCGTAGATCTCGTGCCGGTGCGACTTGAGGTCGAGGCCGTGCCTCGCGGCCACCTCGGCTTGTCGCGACTCGATGAGCGGATCCTCGAACTCGAAGATGGTGCCGCAGTCGAGGCAGATGAGGTGATCGTGGTGCTCGTCGTCGAGGGCCGGCTCGTAGCGGGCCTGGCCGTCGCCAAACTGGCGCTCGTGAGCCACGCCGGCGTCGGTGAAGAGCTTCAGCGTGCGGTACACCGTGGCGGCGCCCACGCCGGGAGCCTGGTCTTGCACCCGGCGAAGCAGGTCTTCTACCGACACGTGCCCCCCGGCCGCGAGGAAGGCCTCGAAAATCACGTCGCGCTGGCGCGTGTGCTTGAGGCCGTTCGCGGCGATGAACTCGTCGAGCTTGCGGCGGGCGGGGGTCGGGACGTCCATGGCTGCAAAAACACGTAGCGCGAAGTGGGCGAAGAGGCCCACCCCGCGCTCGTGGTGCTTGACCGAGCTACTCGGCTGCGGCGTCGGTGGGCGCCTCGGCCGCGCGCTTCGCCTTCGGCTCGCAGGGCTCGGTCACCAGCTGGATCAGCGCCATCGGGGCGTTGTCGCCCGGGCGGCGGCCCAGCTTGAGGATCCGCGTGTAGCCGCCGGGGCGGGTGGCGTAGCGGTCGCTGTACTCCGAGAACACCCTCTGGAGAACGTCGCGGTTGGTGATGTACCGGCGAGCGAGGCGCACCGCGTGGACGCGCCTGGCCTTGGCCTCGGCGAGCTCAGCGCCCTCCAGGCCCGCGAGGGAGGCGTGGGGCACCTTCTTCGCGTAGGTGATCACGCGCTCGGCCACGCGACGCAGCTCCTTGGCCTTGGCCTCGGTGGTGCGGATCTCGCCGTGCTCCATGAGGGAGGTGACGAGGTTGCGGAACATGGCGTCGCGGTGCGACGAGTCGATGCCGAACTTGCGGCCGGACTTGAGGTGACGCATGGGGGCTCCAGCGAGCCGCGGCTACCCGCGGGCCTTGGGGAAGTTGTTGAGCTTCATGCCCAGCGAGAGCCCGAGCTCGCTGAGGAGCTCCTTGATCTCGTTGAGCGACTTGCGGCCGAAGTTCTTGGTCTTGAGCATCTCGGCCTCGGTCTTCTCGACCAGCTGCCAGATGTGCTCGATGCCGGCGTTCTGGAGGCAGTTCGCGCTGCGCACGGAGAGGTCGAGCTCGTCGACGCGCTTGTAGAGCGCCTCGTTGAAGGACTCCGAGCTCTTCGGCTCGTCGCCCGCCATCGGCTCGTCTTCCTCGGTGAAGTTGATGAAGACCTGGAGCTGCTCCTTGAGCACCTTGGCGGCGAAGGCCACGGCGTCTTCCGGGGTGACGCTGCCGTTGGTCCACACCTCGATGGTGAGCTTGTCGTAGTCGGTGCGCTGGCCGACACGGGCGTTGGTGACCGTGTACTTCACGCGCCGGACCGGCATGTGGATGGCGTCGACCGGGATGGTGCCGAGAGGCATCTCGGGAGACTTGTTGCGGTCGGCCGGGACGTAGCCCTTGCCCATCGCGACGGTCATCTCGGCGTGGAAGCGGCCGTTGCCGGTGAGCGTGCAGATGGGGTGGTCGGGGTTGAGCACCTCGGCGGCGGCGTCGAAGCGGATGTCGCCCGCGCGCACAACGCGAATCTCACCCTGGGCCCCCTCGACGTCGATGACCGCGTGCACCGGCTCGGTGCGGTCGGTCTTGATGAGGATGCCCTTGATGTTGAGGATGATGTCGGTGACGTCTTCCACGATGCCCGGGATGGAGCTGAACTCGTGGAGGACGCCCTCGATCTTCACCGAGGTGACGGCCGCGCCCTGGAGGCTCGATAGCAGCACCCGGCGCAGCGAGTTGCCGAGCGTGATGCCGAAACCCCGCTCGAGCGGCTTGATGACGAACTTGGCGTAGGTGTTGCTGGAGCGACCGTCGCGCTCGATGCGACGGGGCTTGATTAGCGAACGCCAGTTGCTGACGATGTATTCAGCGCTCATTTGATTCTCCAAACTGGGCTTCTTGCGTGCGTGGCCGAGGCGCGCTCATCACCCAGAGTAGATTCCGCGCGGGCAAACGCGCGCGCGGTGCTGGCCAGGCGGGGGAACGTGGCGGGAAGGGCGAGCCCCTTCCTCGCCGCGAGGCGGGTGGCTAGACGCGACGGCGCTTGGCCGGGCGGCAGCCGTTGTGCGGGATGGCGGTCATGTCGGTGATCGAGGTGACGCGGAGACCCGCGGCCTGGATGGCGCGGAGGGCCGACTCGCGGCCGGCGCCCGGGCCCTTGATGATCACGCCCGCCGTCCGCATCCCGTTCTCGACCGCCTTGCGAGCGGCGTCTTCCGACACGAGCTGGGCGGCGAAGGGGGTGCTCTTGCGAGAGCCCTTGAAACCCTTCACGCCCGCGCTCGACCACGCGACGGTGTTGCCGGCGAGATCGGTGATGGTGACGATGGTGTTGTTGAAGGTGGACTGGATGTGAACCACGCCCACCGGGACGTTCTTCTTGGTGCGCTTGGGCTTCTTGCCGCCCTTGTTGTCGGTGCTCATGTGAGTTTTCTCCTCGTCCTACTTGGTCGCGATCTTCTTGCCGGCCACGGTGCGACGCGGTCCCTTGCGGGTGCGGGCATTCGTGTGGGTGCGCTGGCCCCGGACGGGGAGACCCTTCTTGTGCCGGGCGCCGCGGTAGGTGCCGAGGTCGACCAGGCGCTTGATGTTCATGGCGATCTCCTTCCTGAGCTCGCCTTCCACGCGGTACTCGCGCTGGATGACCTCGCGGATGCGGGCGATCTCGACCTCGGAGAGGTCCTGGGTGCGGATGCCCGCCTCGACCTGGGCCTTCGCGAGGATATCCTTCGCGTTCTTCCGGCCCACGCCGTAGATGTAGGAAAGGGCGATGTCGATGCGCTTGTTGCGCGGCAAGTCGACGCCTTCGATACGTGCCATCTTGGTTTTCTCCTAGCCCTGGCGCTGCTTGTGCTTGGGGGTTTCACAGATGACACGGACGACACCGCGCCGCTTGATGACGCGGCACTTGTCGCAGATGACCTTCACAGAGGCCTTGACCTTCACGTGGACTCCTCGCCGGCGCGAGCCGGTTCAACGGATGGGGTGATGCGGTTTCCCGCGTTTTGGCTTCGAGCGCCGTTTTTCAGCCGAGCTTGGTCAGGATCTCCGGACCAGCGGGGGTGATGGCGACGGTATGCTCGAAGTGAGCCGCGCGACTATTGTCTTCCGTCACGGTTGTCCACTGGTCGCCGAGAATCTTGGTCTTGTCGGTGCCCAGGGTGATCATCGGCTCCACCGCGATGACCATGCCGGCCTTGAGGAGGTCGCCCGTCCCCCGCTTGCCGTAGTTGGGCACGCTGGGCGGCTCGTGGAGCTTGCGGCCGATGCCGTGTCCAACCATCTGCGTCACGACGCCCATCTTCTGGGGCCGCACGTGCGACTCGATCGCGTGGCCGATGTCACCCACCCGCCCGCCGGCCACCGCCTTGGCGATGCCGAGCGCCAGCGCCTCCTCGGTCGCGGTCACCAGCGCACGCGATCGCTCGTCGCCCTCGCCCATGATCACCGTGAACGCGGTGTCGGCGTAGTAGCCGCCGTACACCAGGCCGAAGTCGAGCGAGAGCACGTCGCCCTCGCGGATGCGGCGTTTCCCCGGGATCCCGTGCACCACCTGCTCGTTGATCGAGATGCAGATCGACGCGGGAAAGACCGCCTTCCCAACCTTGTAGCCCTTGAACGCGGGACGCGCGCCGGCCTCCAGGATCGCCGCCTCGGTGAGCCGATCGATCTCGATGGTGGGCATGTCCACCGCCACCTCGGCGCGGAGCTTGGCCACGACCTCGGCGAGCTTGCGACCCGCCGTGCGCATGACGCTCAGCTCCCAGGGCTCCTTGATCGGGATCAAGCTGGCCTACTACAGCGCGAGGGCCGTGAAGATTCGGCCCTTGATCTCGTCGATGCCGCCCACCCCGTCGACGTCGTGAATGGGGGTACGATCGCGCAGCTGATCGAGGCAGGGGAAGGTCTGGGCGGCGTAGGCCTCGAGCCGGTCGCGGACCACGGCCTCGGTGTCGTCCTTGCGCTGCACCACGGCCGCGCCGCACCGCGTGCAACTGCCGTCGGCGCCCGGGGGCGCGCTCACGACGTGGTAGGTGGCACCGCAGTTGGTGCAGGTGCGGCGACCGGTGATCCGGCCGAGGATGATGCCGTCGTCGACCTTGAGGTTCACCACGGCCGCGAGCTTGCGGCCGGTCGCGCCGAGGTGGCCGATGAGCCAGTAGAGCTGCGGCACCGAGCGAGGGAAGCCGTCGAAGAGCACGCCACCGAGCGCGTCGGGCTCGCCGAGGCGGCTGGCGACGAGGTCGCAGGTGACGAGGTCGGGCACCAGCTGGCCCCGGTCCATGTAGGAGCGCGCCAGCTTGCCGAGGTCGGTGCCCTCGCGGAGGTGCTTGCGGAAGATGTCGCCGGTGGCGACGTGGGGGACGCCCAGCCGCGACGCGAGCGCGGCGGCCTGGGTGCCCTTGCCGGAGCCCGGCGGACCAAACAACAGGACGAACATCTGAACCTCAGCCGGAAGCGGCGTCGCCCATCATCCGGCGGCGGCCGGCGCCCATCCCCGGCGCCTGCGGGCCGCTGATGCCGTCGTAGTGCTGGGTGAGCAGTTGCGCCTCGATCTGGGCGACGGTGTCGAGCGAGACGTTGACCACGATGAGCAGGCCGGTGCCGCCGAATGCGAAGGGCACGCCGTACATGCGGGTGATGATCACCGGCATGATGCAGACGGCGGCCATGTAGAGCGCACCCGCGCCTGTTAGTCGCGACAGGATATGTTCGATGTACTCCGCCGTCTGCTTGCCGGGGCGAACGCTGGGGATGAACCCGCCGTGCTTCTTCAGGTTGTCGGCCACGTCGACCGGGTTGAAGATCATCGCCGTGTAGAAGTAGGCGAAGAACACGATCAGCACGACTTCGAGGTAGTTGTAGAGCCAGGCGCCGGGCTGCAGGGCGGAAGCCAGCGCCGCCAGCGCCGGGAAGGCGGTGAACTGCAGCAGCGTGGCCGGGGCCATCAGCACGCTCGACGCGAAGATCGGGGGGATGACGCCCGCGGTATTGATCTTCAGGGGCAGGTGACTGGCCTGACCGCCATAAACTCGGCGCCCTACCACCCGCTTGGCGTACTGGATGGGGATGCGCCGCTGCGCACGCTCGATCCACACGATGCCGCCGATCACCAGCACCATGCCCAGCGCGATGAGCGTGACCTGGAGCAGGTTGATCTCGTCGTTCTGTAGTTTCAAGAACGTGTTCTGTACCGCGTTCGGCAGTTGGCTGACGATGCCGGCGGCGATGATGAGCGAGCTACCGTTCCCGATGCCACGCTCGGAGATCTGCTCGCCAATCCACATCACGAAGCAGCTACCCGCCGTGAGCGTGATCGCCGTCATCAGGCGGAACTCCCAGCCTGGCTCGAGCACGATGGCTGCGCCGGCGGGTGTCTTGGCCGACTCGAGCGGGATCGCCACCATCAGCACGCCCTGCAGCATGGCGATGCCGATCGTCGCGTAGCGCGTGTACTGGGTGATCCGGCTGCGGCCCTGCTGGCCTTCCTTCGAGATGCGCTCGAGGGCGGGCACCGCCACCGTGAGGATCTGGATGATGATGCTCGCGGTGATGTAGGGCATGATGCCCAGCACGAAGACGCTGAAGCCCTGCAGCGCGCCGCCGCTG
>VGRQ01000356.1 GCA_016875315.1 Deltaproteobacteria bacterium
ATCGGCGGCGGCCTCGGTGGCCTCGCCACCGCCTGGGCGCTGAGCCGCACCCCCGGCCTGCCACGGTCATGAACAACCGGTGCGGCCAAAAGAAAGGGGTCGCCGCGGGGCGAGACAGTTCCGGGCGTTGGTATAATGTCGTGCCCAAGACGAGCGATGGACCCCGAAACTGCGAGACACTGGTTTCTGCCGCTCCACGCGATCGTGGGACTCGCCGCGTTGGTCGGTGGTTTTGGTGCTATGTCGGTTCCGAAGGGCGGTTCGGCTCACCGGCGGCTCGGTCAGCTCTTTGTCCTGGGTATGGCCGGCGCCATCGTCGCCGCGGTGCCGGTGCTCTGGGCCACTCGAAATCTCTTCCTGACGGGGATGGGACTTGTTGCCGCTTACATGACCTTTATGGGCTGGCGACTGGCTCGTACGCGCGGGCAGCTGGGCGCGCCGGAGCGTGGGGTGGCAAGGGGCATGATGGTCGCGGGTAGCCTGTTTGGCCTTCTGGGGCTTCGTGTGCTGCTCGGCGGCCAATCACTGGGTGTGGTGGCGGCGGCGATGGGCTTTGGCTCCGTGGCGCTTGGGAGGCAGCATCTTCGATGGATGTCTGCCGATCCGGGCCAGCGTGAACCTTGGGTGACCCAACACATCGGCGCGATAAGCGGGGGACTGATTGCCGGGCTCACCGCGCTCGGCGCGGCGGCGGGAACCAACTACCTCCCGGTGGTGCCTGAGCCGGTGTACTGGCTGGGACCCGCGCTGATTCTGGGGCCGATTTTTCGGAGGTTCGCCACCTATCATAAGGAAACGTTCCGCTGATCGTGGGGCGGCGTTGCGCGCCTTGTGGTGAGGCGATCACGCCTGCGGCGGCCTGGCCGACCGCCTCGCCGCCCTGGTTCCTCCTCCGCGGGCGAACGAGGTGCTGTACAACGGCGTTCTCGCGGGGAACGCGGAGCACATAGGTAGCATGAACCTCTCCCCGGGTGGAGCGCGAAGCTGTCGAAGCCCTTTCCCGACGCCCACGCGCGAAGCCAGGGGTCGTGGTTGCCGATCACGCCCCGGGCGCCGCGCCCGGCGAGCAGCTCGATCACGACCCGCGAGTCGGGCCCGCCGTCGCACATGTCGCCGACCACGGGCGCCGGCATCTCCGGCATCCACAGCGCAGCGGGTGGAGCGTTTGGTGCGGGGGGGGGTTGAGGGGAGGACGAGGACGGTAGGGCGGTGCGCCTCGACCCATTTCGGGGCGGGCGCGGGCCGGCGCGCCCCGCGGCGCGAACGCGACCGCCGTTTGTGCTATCCTGAGCGCTCACCCGGATTTCCGATGTGGATTGTGCTGCTCAAGGTTGCTGGTTGTAGTCTCTTTGCGAATGTCACAGGGAATTGGGAAGGCGAGTGCGTCCAGGAGGGGGACCGGCTCGACGTGGAGTTGGACATCGAGGAGGACCTGTCCGGCCAGATCGAGGGCGATATGACCTTCTCCGACCCCTCGTCGAGCTACTCGATAAAGGGGGAGTTCGAGGGGGAACGTTCCGACGAAGAGATCGAGGGTGAAGCGAAATTTATCGGGTCCTCCGGCTGGACGCAAGTGGAGTTTGAGGCGGAAATCGACGGAGACGAACTGGAGGCGGTGATCAGTGTTCAAGAAGGCGACTACACGGCTTCGCTCGACTGCGAGCTCGACCGCGAGTGAGTCCGAGGAACAGCGACACCCGCACGCCCATCGGCGTGGCGATGTTCCAGGAGGAGAGCCTCTCCATCGGCGGGGAGGTGCACCTCCAGCCGCGCCAGCCCGGGCGCGTAGCCCTCGAAGTCCGAGGGCACGTGCTGCCGCAGCCGCAGCGCGCCGTTGACGTAGAGCGCGATGATGTCGCCATCGAAGGTGGCGGCGACGTGGGACCAGGCCCCCACGGGGATGGCGACCGAGGCATAGGTTGAGCTGTCGCCATCGCCCAGGCCCAGCGACAACAGCCCGTAATTGACGAGGAACGTGAAGCCGCGGTAGCCCGAGTCCCACATCGTGTTGGCCACGATCATGCTGGTGTCGTCCTCTGGGCGCACCCAGGCCGCGATCGTGAAGGTCTCGGGGTGCAGCGCTGGGTCCGAGGCGACCTGCAGGTAGCTGTTGCCCGTCGAGCCCGAGCCCAGGTTCACCGGCTCGAAGCCCTGCCCCACGGCGCCCTCGCCCGTCGCGCCGACCGCGCCGTAGATGGTCCAGGCGCTGCCCGTCAGGCTCCCGGCGTTGGCCGACCAGTCCGTGCCCTCGAAGCTCAGGGACACCAGCGGCGTGGGATGTGCGGGCGACGCGGGCATCAGCGGACAGGCGGGGGCCTCGGCCAGGCAGTCCGGCGCCTCGAAGCCATCATCGGCCTCGCCATCGCAGTCCTGATCGATGCCGTCGCAGGTCTCAGGCGCGCCGGGGTAGACACCCGCGTCGGCGTCGTCGCAGTCCTGGTCCGCGAGGCTGCCATCGCCGTCCGCGTCGGTTGGCGCCGCGCTGTCGTCCGGCGCGCTGCTGTCGTCGGGTGCGCCGCTGTCATCGGCGGGGAGCTGGCCCCGGCTGTCCTCGGGCGCTTTGTCGCCATCCGTCCGACAGGCCGTCAGGGTCAGCCACAGCAGGGTCGCAAACATGTCGGCCAACAGGCGGAACTGGATAGTAGAACACCGCCGCGCGGTATGCACCTGCGAGAGGAAAGGAACCATGAACGCGCTTCCCGAAGGTACACCCCGCCACGGGACCGCAGCGCGTGGGGAACGATGAGCAGCGGGCGGAGGGCACTCACGGCGACACGGCGCCGCACCAACCGGCGCGCATGCCGAGAGGCCTCGACGCTCGCGATAAGAAGTGCCCATGCACGCCGCCAACCCCGTCGAGCGCCTCGCGCTGCGCGCCACGTCCCTCGCCGAGCGCTACATGCCCGACGCCTTCGTGTTCGCGCTGGGGGCCACGCTGCTCACCCTGGGCGGGGCGCTGCTCGTCGACCCGGCGATGCAAGCCGATCCCTCCAAGCTCGTGCTCGCCTGGGGCAACGGCTTCTGGGAGCTGATCCGGTTCACCCTCCAGATGTGCATGATCGTGATCGGCGGCTACGTGCTCGCGTCGAGCCCGCCCGTCGCCCGCCTCATCGAGCGGCTCGCGGAGCTGCCCCGCACCGGCCGGGGCGCCGTGGCGCTCGTGGCCTTCGCCGCGATGATCTCCTCGCTGTTGAACTGGGGCTTCTCGCTGGTCTTCGGGGCCCTCTTCGCCCGAGCGGCGGCGCGGCGCCGACCCGACGCCGACTACCGCGCCCTGGCCGCGGCGAGCTTTCTCGGCCTCGGCACGGTGTGGGCGCAGGGCCTCTCGGGCTCCGCCGCCCTGCAGATGGCCTCCCCGAGCTCGATGCCGAAGGCGCTGGTGGAGATCGTGGGCGATCCCATCCCGCTCACCGAGACGATCTTCCGCTGGCAGTCCATCGCCTGCGTCGCCATCGAGGTGGTGGTGGTCACCTGGGTGGCCTGGCTGGCGGCGCCTGGCCCGGAGCGCGCGAAGAACGCGGCGGCGCTCGGAGTCGACCTGCGGGACGAGGCCCCCGCACCGGGGGGCGCGTGCACACCCGGCGAGCGTTTCGAGCACAGCCCGGCGCTGCTATTGCCCGTGGTGCTGCTCGGTTTTTCCTACTTGTTCCTGTCGATCCGCGCGCGTTCCACGGGCATTGCCGACGCGCTCAACGCTCTTGACTTCAACACCATCAACCTGTTCTTGCTGATGCTCGGCGGGCTCCTTCACTGGACACCCGCGTCGTTGATGCGCGCGGTGAAAGACGCCACGCCCGCGGCCTGGGGCGTGTTGCTCCAGTTCCCCTTCTACGGCGGCATCTTCGGCGTGATGACCGGCTCGCAGCTGAGCCACGCCATCGCCTCGGTGTTCGTGCACGCGAGCAACGCGACCTTCTACCCCGCGGTGATCGTCACGTACTCGGCGGTGCTCGGCATGTTCGTGCCGAGCGGTGGCAGCAAGTGGGTGATCGAGGCCCCCTACGTGCTCCAGGCTGCCCGCCAGCTCGGCGTGCCCGACGGCTGGATGGTGGTGTCCTACGACCTCGGCGAGGCCATCGCCAACCTCTGCCAGCCCTTCTGGATGTTGCCCATCCTCGCGCTGCTCGGGCTCAAGGCCCGCGACATCATGGGCTTCACGTGGCTGGTGGCCCTCGTGTTGTTTCCGCTGGTGCTGGTGCTGGTGACGGTGTTCTGCCCGGCGCCGTAGCTCCGTGTTTCACAACTCGTAGCAGAGTTTCCCCGAGTCCGGTTTTCCCGGCAAGAACTCCACCACCCCCTCGTCGGTCGCAAACACCGCGGGTCGCACCTCGGCCACCATGCCGTCCACCGTCGCCGCGCCAGCGGGTTCGCCCCGGGATGCCGGCCACCGGAGCAAACTGAGCGCCGCCTGCGACCCAGGCGAACTTCTCCGCTGGTTCCGGCCGCCCCGCGACGCGCATCTCACCCGGGGGATAGCAGCCGCCGGTGCGAGTCACCCTCCTCGACTACGGCATGGGCAACCTACGCAGCGTCACCCGGGCGCTGGAGGCGGCCGGAGCGGACGTGTCGCGACAACATGACGTGGGTGACGCCCCGCTGGTCTTGCCCGGGGTGGGCGCTTTCGGGCGCGCCGCCGCGAACCTGCACGGGAAACGCTGGGACGACCTCCGCGAGCACGCCGCCCGGGGGCGGCCGCTGCTGGGGATTTGCCTCGGGATGCAGCTCTGTTTCGAGTCGAGCGATGAGCATGGCCACCACGCCGGGCTCGGCTTCTTCGCCGGGCAGGTTCGCCACCTGGGCACAGGCGTCATCGTGCCGAACATGGGCTGGCACCGGCTCGCCGGGCTCGGCGATCCCTGGGCCTACTTCGCGCACAGTTTCGGCGTGCGGCAGTCGGCCGATCGAGTGGCGACCATCGACCACGGAGGCCAGATCGTCGCGGCGGCGCGGCGCGGAAGTGTGACCGGTTTTCAGTTTCACCCAGAGAAGTCCGGCGCCGCCGGGATCGCACTCATCAAGGAGTGGTTACGATGTTAGCTTGGCCCGCCATCGACCTCCTCGGGGGCCGCGCCGTCCGGCTGGTCCACGGCAAGCGCGACACCGCCGAGGTCGTCGGCGAACCGCTGGAGATCGCGGCGCGGTGGGCGCGGGCCGGGCAGGCGCACGTGGTCGACCTCGACGCCGCCTTCTCGGGCGCGCCCTCGCAAGTCGAGCTCGTGCGCAAGATCGCGGAGATCGTCCCCGTGCAGGTGGGCGGCGGTGTCCGCTCGCTGGACGACATCCAGCGCTGGCTCGACGCCGGGGCGCGGCGAGTGGTGGTGGGCACCGCTGCCTTCGCGGGCCTGCTCGACCCCGCGCTGGCGCGTTTCGGTCCCGAGCGCATCGTCGTGGCCGCCGACGTGAAAGACGGGATGATCGCGGTGAAGGGCTGGACTGATACATCCGATGTATCAGTCACCGGCGCAGTCGCCCTGTTGCGCGAGGCGGGCGCGCACACCGTCCTCGTCACCGCCGTGCATCGCGATGGCACGATGGAGGGTCCCGACACCGCGGTGCTCGACCACTTCCACGAGGGCGGCCTCGCGGTGCTCGCTTCCGGCGGCATCGGCACCCTCGAGCACCTGCTGCAAACCCGCAAGTACGCCGGGACCATCATCGGCAAGGCGCTCTACGCCGGGCGCTTCTCGCTGGCCGAGGCGATGGCGGTGCTCACCGAGGGCGCGCGTTGCTAGCGGTCCGCGTGATCCCCTGCCTCGACGTGAAGGACGGCCGGGTGGTGAAGGGCGTCAACTTCGTGGGCCTGCGAGACGC
>VGRQ01000357.1 GCA_016875315.1 Deltaproteobacteria bacterium
AGCCCCCGCCTTCACGCCGCGCGCCTACATCGTGCTGAGCGAGGCTTTCGGCGCATTTCCCGAGGCCCGCGCCGCGCTCGGTCCCGCCGCCCGGCTCGATCGCCGGTGCCGCCACCGGGGCGAGTGGCTCGATCTCTTCGCGGTCGATTGATCGCTCAGCGAGATACGCGGGGATTCCCCCGGAGCGTCCGTGCAGGCCTACCCGAAAGCCGTCAGGATCGCGGCCTTCGCCCAGCTCGTGTCAGGCCTGCTCACCGTTTTCTTCACGGTGCCACTGCTTTGTGCGGGTTACTTTCTCCTCGGGGGAGGTGTGTTTATGACGATGCTGGGCCAGGTGATCGTGGGCAATGGCGCCCTTAGCACGTGCTGCTGCTGTACAGGGTTGCTCCTGCCGCTCGGGGTGGTGGAGATCATCGCCGGCATCCTCGGGCTCACCAACAACCCCGCAGCGGTCACGATGGGTCGCATCGTGGCCTACGTGGAGATCGCCGCCGTCCTGCTCGGCGGGATCACCACCTGCATCGCGGGCGTCGTCGCCATCATCATGCTCAACAAGCCCGAGGTCGAGGCCTGGAAGGCGGCGCAGGTCGGCGGGCCCGTAGCCTGAGAGTTGCCGGCGGACATCCCGACCTGTGGGGATGTTCACAGCTTGAGGCGTGACGAGGCCCCAGGGATGGCGAAACCCGCCGACCGGAGCTACCGTCCCCCCGCTTCACGGGCCACGTCGCATGAAGATCGCGCTGATCAACCCCACCCCGATGGACCACTACAGCCCGTGCATCCGCACGCTGTCGTCGTACCTGCGCCAGAACGGCCACCAGACGAGGATGATCTTCCTCCCGGCCGACACCTACGGCAACCGCTTCAAGTCGAGCTGGCGCGGCGACACCTGGTCGCACATCATGCAGATGCCCGACACGATGGTGGCCGACCTCGTGGAGCTGGTGCGCGACTACGACATCATCGGCCTGTCCTTCCTCACCGCGATGTTCGACGTGGCCGCGCAGGCCACCCGCGCGATCCAGAAGGTCTACCCCGAGAAGATCTTCATGTGGGGCGGATTCCACCCCACCACCATGCCGCAGCAGGGGCTCGACTTCGTCGACATCGTGCACGTGGGCGAGGGCGAGCACTCGATGCTGGAGCTGGTCGAGCGCCTCGAAGACGGCAAGGACTTCTACGACGTCCGCAACTTCTGGTTCAAGAAGAAGAACGGCAAGGTGGTGGGCAACCCGCACCGGCCGCTCATCCAGGATCTCGACAGCCTCCCCTACCAGGACTTCAGCTTCGACGACGACTGGACTTACGACGAGAAGGCCCAGCGCCTCCAGCGCCTCGACTGGACCTACTACCGCAAGATCATGCCCACCTACCCGGATCGTTCCGGGGAGCTGCGCCCGGCCTACAAGACGATGATCACCCGCGGCTGCCCGCACAAGTGCAGCTACTGCGGCGTGGCCTTCAACCACGACCTCTACAAGGGACAGAGCTACCTGCGGCGCCGCTCCGTAGAGCACATGATCGGCGAGATCAAGCAGGTCACGCGACTGCACCCGGATCTCGGCATCGTCCACTTCCAGGACGACGTGTTCTTCTCCACCTCCACCGAGGAGATCCAGAAGTTCTCCGCCGTGTGGCAGAAAGAGATCGGCATGCCCTTCCGCGCGCAGTGTTCGCCCACCACCATCAACGAGGAGAAGTACAAGGCGCTGATCGAGGCGGGCCTGTGCTTCACCGAGCTCGGCATTCAAACCGGCTCGACCGAGACGATGAAGATGTACAAGCGCGGCATGACCAACGAGCAGCTGCTCAAGGCCGTCAACATCATCAGCAAGTACAAGGACTACATCCAGATCCCCGACTACCACATGATCCTCGACAACCCGTGGGAAACCACCGAGGACGTGATGAAGGGCCTGCGCCTGTTGTGGACGCTGCCGCCGCCCTACAACTTGCTTCCTTCCTCGCTCATCCCCTACCCGGGGACGGAGTTCTATCACAAGAGCATCGAGGACGGCTTCGTGACCGACGAGTTCAACCAGGTGTACCGCCGCGGCTTCCACTCGCCGAATGGCAACTACCTGAACTTCCTGTTCTTCCTCACGCTGTTCAACAATCTCCCGAAGGAACTCGTGCAGTTCCTCGCCAACGATCGCTTCGTGCGCGTGTTCAACCAGCGCAAGTACGACTGGTTCTGGGGCAAGGCCTACCAGTACGGCGAGTACGTGCGCCAGGCCCAGAAGCTCGGCACCTTCGCGGTGAAGGGGAAGCTGTTCGAGATCAAGTCGATGCGCGAGCTCAAGCGCGTGGCCAACCAGATCAAGTAGCCGCTACCCCATGGCGATCATGTGGCTCGCCGCCTTGTCGACCTGCACCGTCAAGCCGGTGAAGTCGGCACTGCTGAGCACGATCTCGCCGCTGAGCTGCACGAAGTTGCCGGAGGGGAAGCGGACGAAGAGCATCACCGGCTGGCCTGGGTTGCCGAGGCCGCCCCGGTTGACCTGCAAGGAGCCGGCCGACAGCTCGTCGCGGTAGACCCGCCGGTACACCTCGGCGTCGCGGAACATCAGGCTCAGCATCCCCCGGTCGACCATCACCGTGGGGTCGTCGGGCGGCGCGACGGGCCGGGGGGTCGAGGTGGTGGGCGGGATGGTGCCGCGGGAGCTGGTGAGCGACGGGACCGGCGCGGGTGGCATCGTGCCGCGGATTCCAGCGGGCAGCGGGCCCGGCGACAAGGTCTGCCGGGGGACGGCGCCCGGGGGAACCGTGGTGCGCGGGGGAAGGGTCTGGCGGGGCGGGAGCGTGGCGCGCGAGAGCCCGGGCGCGGCAGCCGGCGGGATGGTGGGGCGCGGCTGGGGCGGCCAGGAAGCGCGTCTCGGCTCCGACCCCGTGCCCCCTGCAGCCCCTTCGGTGGGGCGTGTTGACGCGGGCTCCGGCGCGGGAGGCGAGTCGGCTGGCGCCACCACCTGCGGGGCCGAGGGCAGGCCGGGGAGATCGCTGGGCTTGTCGCCGAACACGCTGTTGTCGACGCTGTCGGAGTCGTCGTCCTCGAGACCAGCGCGCCTGCCGCCGGATCGCAGGTGCGAACGGAGGGCGGCGGCGACCATGCGGCGGGGGCGATCACCCTCCTCGGCGTCGCGACCGGAGTTACTCACCACCCGCCCTGTCGTGGACGCACGCGCCGTGGAAACGGAGGAGCCCGACAGCGAGTGCCGGAACACGTCGCTGGCCACGCTCTGTCCCCCCGCCTTGTCTTCCGGGTCGGGCCAGCGCTTGGCGTTCTTCACCAGGGTCCGCGCGCGCTCGAGGCGCCGCTTGCGTCGTTCTTCCTGCTGGGCCACCGCCCGCGCCCGCTCCGCCGGCGTGGTGCCCGCCATCATCTGGCTCTTGAACCAGTCGTCGGTGCCACCCCGGGCACTCAGGGCGAAGGTGCGCGAGCCCTCGTCGACGCAGCGGCGCCACATGGTGAAGATCTCCTCGTCGTTCTCCGCGACGCTCACCACCACCGCGCTCCACTGCTTCACCGCGCTGCCCGGCTGGAGGCGCACCCCGATCACCCGCATCTGGCCCATCGCCGTTTCCTCGAGGCCGGGCAGCTCGATCTTGAACTCGACGATGGTGCCGGCCGGCACCTCGGAGTCCACCTCGAAGTGCACGGTCTGCCCGTCAATCTTGCGCGCCGTGCCAAACACCAGTCCCCCGGGGGTCTGGACGGCGATCATGGCGAGGATGTCGCGGAGCATCGTTTGTACAGATGGTACTCCCCCCCCGCGCTCCTGTGAACTAGCTGTCAACCCGGGCAACACATGCGGTCGCGACCGTCGGAGCAGCGGCTTCGGGAGCCCCGAGGGGGCGTTACGCTGCGCGGGCCGATGACGCGCCACTTGCCGGAAACCGAGCGCCGCGCCCAGATCCTCCGCGCGGCCCGCGCGATTTTCATCGAGCGCGGCTACCTGGAGGCCCGCGTGGAAGACATCGCCAAGCGCGCGGGGCTCTCCAAGGGGGCGGTGTACTTCTACTTCACCTCCAAGCGCGAGGTCTTCGACGCGCTGGTCGACGAGGAACTCGCCGTCACTGCCTCCTTTCTCGCCGAGGCCGAGCGCGACGAGCGGCCGGCCACCATCAAGATGATCGACCTCGGCCGCAAGTACCTCGACTACTTCGCCGGCCTCAAGACCCCGCCCCGGTTCTTCCTGCTGATGTCTGAGCTCGCCATCCGCGACGAGGAACTGCGCCGCCGGGTCACCGCCGTGCACGACCGGTTCGTCGCCGCCACCGAGCGCGTGGTGGCCCAGGGCGTGGCCGAGGGCGCCTTCCGCGATCTCGACCCGCGCGCCGTGGCGCTCTTCCTCAAGGCCTTCATCGATGGCCTTGCCGGGCAGAGCGCGGTGGGGATGCGCCCCGACGTGGAGCGCCTCGGTTCCGACGGCATCCGCATGCTCCTCACCGGCCTGCTCGCCACGGAGTCTCGATGAACGAGCGCACCACCTGGACCGCCTTCTCCTCCTTGCGCTGGGTGGGGATCGCCCTGTTCGTCGTCGCGATCCCGCTGTTCGCGCTGGGCCTGGCCGCCCTGCTCGCCGGACGCGCGGGCATCGGCACGGCGCTGCCCGGCGTGGCGGCGCTCGGGCTGTCGCTCGGCGCCTTTGGCACCGCCAACGACACGGCACTGGCCGCCGCCCGCAACCTCGCCCGGGCCGGGCAGGCCCCGGCCGTAGCCGCCGCCGAGCTCGACACCGAGGCTCGGAAACGAGCCGCCCGCCTCGCCACGCTGCACGCCTCGCCGAAGGCGGCGGTGATCATCCCCATCCTGGTGGTGGCTCTCCAGGCCTATCTCTGGCCTCGCGTGCTGGGCGCCTGGGGCCTCGCCGGTGGATGGCTGGGCGGGCAGGCGGGGTGAGTCGACTTGCCTGGGTCGGCAACGACCGCCAGTTCTACACGATGCGACCTGGGCGCGACCGCGAGGCGCTGCCCCTCACGTCGCCCGTCCCCGCGGGCCTGGCGGGCTGGTCGCCCCTGGCGCGACCGGCCGAGGCCTGGAGCTGGCCCACCTGGTCGCCCGACGGCAAGTGGATCGCGGGCTTCTCCCTCGAGGCCAGCGACGACGAGGTGGGCCCGCTGCGGGTGTCGGCGCTCTCGGTCGATGGCGTGAGGCAAGAACGCTGGTGGGAGGGCAACAACGCAGGCCCTATCTACCTCCAGTGGCACCCGAGCGGCAACGCGCTCTCGGTGCTCGTCCAGCGCGGCGAGGAGCTGCAGCTGGGGGTCATCCGGGCCGGCGAGATCGGCCGCATGCGCCCTGTCGAGTCGGGCGTGCCCCTGTTCTTCAACTGGACGCCCGGGGGAGAGGGCGTGCTCATGCACGTGGGCGACCTGGCCCGCAAGGTCGGCCGGCTCGTCTACCGCGACCCCCTGGGCACCCGCGACGACGTCGTCTACCCGCGCCACCCCGGCAGTTTCTGCGCGCCGGTCTTCGCCGGCGGTCTCGCGGTGTATGCGGTGGCCGACGAGGCGAGCAGCGAGCTCATCGCGAGCCAGCCAACGGGGAGCGACAGCCGGGTGATCGACCGCCGGGAGGGCCTGCTCGCCATCGCCGGCGCGCCCGCGGGCGTGCCGCTGGTGGCGGTGAGCGCCGCCTCCGGGGGGCAGGGCACGGCCTACCGGGGCATCGACATCCTCGACCTCCGCCGGGGCACCCGTCGCCGCCTCACCGACCTGGAGTGCCTCGCCTACTTCTGGTCGCCCTCGGGTGACTGGTTGTTGCTGGCCCAGGTGGCCGCGGCGGAGAACTGCCTG
>VGRQ01000358.1 GCA_016875315.1 Deltaproteobacteria bacterium
GTCGTTCATCGCCGCGACTTTCAGCGCCTCGTTGGTGACGTCGTAATAGCTCACGTACACGCGGTCGTCGGGGCCGATGGCCAGCGACGGGGCGACGCCCACGTCGCCGGTCTCGTCGACGGTCCAGGTCGACCAGCTCCCGCCCACCATGCCGGCCACCTTGAGATCGCCGTTGGACTCGTCGTAGTAGGCGATCCAGGGCTCGTCGGCGCTGTTGAAGGCGAGCTGGGCGTAGCTGCCCACGCTCCCGGTGCTGTCGAGGGTGGTGGCGCTCCACGTCTGGGAGCCGGCGTCGCGGCAGCCGTAGACGAGGTTCGCGCTGGTGCTGTCCTGGTAGGCGAGGCAGGCGGTGTCGTCGCTCTGCAGGGCCAGGGAGGTGTACCACGCGTCCGCGGCCACCGACTCGTTGACGGTGCTCTCCCGGAAGTCGGAATACTGGGCCTCGGAGCCGAGCAAGTTGTCATCGAACCAGGCCACGTGATCGTAGCCGGCGCTGTCGATGGCCAGGGTGGTGAAGTAGCCGGTGCCGTAGGTCCAGGCCCAGAGGATGTCGATGTCGGTGTAGATCGCCACGCCGTACGACGTGTAGTCTGCCAGCCGGGGCACGAGATAGTCCGCGTCGAAGTAGGCGAAGGAGGGCAGGTTGCTGCTGTCCACCGCGATGCTGACGTAGTGTCCGATGTCGGTCGAGGCGGAGTAGGCGTAGCCATCGACGAAGTAGCCCGTGTCCCAGGCGCCAGAGGCGTCCATCCAGCCAAACCAGAGATCGGTGACGCCACCGGACCGCCAGGTGTAGGCGATCTGCAACTGGTCGGCGCTGTCCACCGCCATGTCGAGCGACTCGCCCACCGAGCTGTCCGACACGATCTCCGTCGCCGCGGACCAGCCGGTGCCGTCGTCGGCGGCATAGCGCAGGGTGCCGGCGTCGGCGTCGCGGTACACGACGTGGACGGTGCCGGTGGTGTCGACGGCGATCGCCGAGGGATTTCCCGCGTCGGTGCTGCTGTCGAGGGTCTCCACCTCGAAGGGCTCGTCGGTCGACCCGTCGCAGTCGTTGTCGACGGAATCGCCGGTGGTCTCGGCGGTGGCCGGGCTGGCGCTGCCGTCGGTGTCGTCGCAGTCGTTGTCGCGCCCGTAGCCGTCACCGTCGAGGTCGTCGTCGGGCGTGCGGGGATCGCAGTCGTCGTCGGTGCCGTTGTACGCGGTCTCCTCGGCGCCGGGGCCCACGTCGCGGTCGGTGTCGTCGCAGTCGCCCTCGTTCTCCGTCACCCCGTCGCCGTCGTCGTCGGTGTCGCGCGGAGACGTGCCCGTGTCCACGTCGGTGTCGCTGTCGCTGTCGGCGTCCGCGTCGGCATCGGCATCGGCGTCGGCATCGGCATCGGCATCGGCGTCGGCGTCGGCGTCGGCGTCGGCGTCGGCGTCGGCGTCGGCCTCGTCGCGGCGTCCCGTGTCTTCCTTCTCGCCGTCGGGGTTGTTCCCGTTGCCCCAGAAGTCGTCGGAGCAGGCGGACAAGGCGAGGAAAAGGACGAAGTGGCGCACGAGGCCTCCCGGAGCGCCGCGGGCCTAGCCTCGCCTTGCCCGGCGCGCCACGAGAGCGCGCAGAAACCGCCCTGCGAGTGCCGCTGTCACCAGCGTGCCCAGCGACGGCGCGGCGCCATTGCCGCACCCGCAGCCCTCGCCGGCATCTTCCTCCGCGAGCGCCGCCACGTCGAACTCCACCTTCGCGGGCGAGTCGTCCACGTTGAGCCAGCTGTCCCGCGAGACCGCCTCCAGGGTGTGGCTCCCCTCGGACAGCGTGCCCAGCGCTGCGGACTCGACCACCGACCAGTCGCTCCACGGGCCCCTGTCCACCCGGTACGACCAGGCGATGGCGCCGTCGCGGTCGTCTGCTGCCGAGAACCGGGCCACGGCCTCGCCGTCGACCTTCGCCACCTCCACCGCCGTCTGCGGCGCCTCGTTGTCGACCCGCGGGTCGTCCTCCTCGAAGATCGAGGCGTACACCCGGAGACCGCCGGGCTCGTAGGCGATGCGATCGACGCGCAGCACCATGCCCCACGTCCGGTAGAGGGAGTCGAAGAGGACGAGGTCGTCGTCTTGCGCCTCGGCCCAGGTGGCCACCCAGTTCTCGAGGAAGTCGCGGAGGTGCTCCTCGGCGTCCTTGCTGTCTGAAACGAGGTGCTCGGCCTCGAAGCGCCGGAAGTCGAGCGAGAGGCCGCGAAGTCCCATGGTGAAGGCCGAGAGATCGGGGTCGATCCCGATGTCGAGCGTGCCGGCGATGTCGGCGGTCAGGGCGAGGATCTGCACCTCCTTGCCCTTGAGTTGGCCGCGCACGTCGACCACGGCGCCGGGCAGGCTGACCGCTACTCCCCCCTTCTCGATGCTGACACTCGGGGCCTCCTCTAGCGAGGCGCTGGCGCTGAGCGAGCCCACGCCGGGGTCGATGAAGCCGTCCATCGAGTCCAGCAGGGTGGCCACGTAGCTCTCGCCGAAACAGAAGTAGCCCTCGGTCCACAGCGTCTGGAAGGTCTCGTTGAGCAGGGCCTCGGTCACCCCCACGCCGATCGAGGAGTCGTCGCCATCGCCGAAGTCGAGGGTGGGCGAACGCCCGCTGTTCCGGGCCGTCGCGGTGGGGAGCTTGCAGGCGGCGTCGCCGCGCCAGCTCACCGTGCTGGTGGCTCCAACGCCCAGCTTGGAGGGGGAGAGTTTCACGTCGGCCGGGGCGAGGGCCATCTGGTAGGCCCCGTAGTTCCCGCTGAAGAGGCTGTCGTTGACGTAGTCGGCCAGCACGCCGGGCACGTAGGCGCCGATGCCCTCGCCCAGGTACTCGAGCAGGGTGTCCTCGAAGAAGGCGAGCACGAGGTCGTCGGGGAAGTTGTTGATGTCGGAGTCGAAGTCGCCGGTGATGGTGGGCGTGCCGACGGTCGAGAAGGCCACCTCGCCGCCCTCGATCGACGCGCTGAGCTTGGCGTGCAACTCGCCATCCTGCAGCTCCACGTAGTACACCTCGGTCTCGAACTCGGCGCAGAGATCGAGGTAATCGGCGTCGCGACCGTAGAGGATCATGCGCTCGCCCCGGATGGTGCCGAAGCGGATGTGCAGGTCGAGGTAGTCGTCTTGTAGCGAGAACGACACCGACTCGATGGGGATGTCGAGGTTCACGTCGCGGACGCCCACCTCGTCGTAGCAGTCGTACTCGCCGGACAGCTCGTCGTACTCGAGCCGGAAGGTCTCTCCCTCCACGAAGCCGCGGGCCACGTCGATGCCGCCCGGGTAGAGCGCGGCCTGCACGCCGCCGTCGATGGTACCGGCGCTGGCCGTGGCCAGGAGGAGGAGCATCGAGGGAGATTACCACGCCGCGGCGTGGTAGAGGACGCCCGCGCCGAGGCGAGCCACGTCGAGGGCGTACCGCCCGTTTCCCGGGGGAAGCACGCGGCCGCTGTCGGCCGGCGCCGCGAGCGAATGCACCGAGCCGTCGATGTCGCGACTGCTGGAAAGCCAGTAGTCGACCGAGCCGACGAGGCTCCAGTGTTCACTCGCGCGCCAGGCGCCGGCGAGCCGGAGGTCGAGGCTCGCAAAGTCGGCGTTGCCCGGGTGTACGTAGTCGTCGGGCACCGCGGCGGGCGAGTACCACAGCCCAGGGCGCAACAGGAATCGCTCGCCGAGAGCGATCTCGCCCCACAGGCCGCCGGTGACGATGTCCTGCATCCCGGTCTGGCTCGACTGGGTGCCGAGGCCGTCGATGTAGTCCGCCTGGCTCATGCCGTAGGAAGAAAGTATGGATTGCAGCGCGCTGTCGTCGGATCGCACCGCGAGGCCGCTCAGCTCGCTGTCTACCGCCGCGAGGCTCGACCAGCCGATCCAGCCGAGCTCGGCACCGACGAAGTGTGGCCCCAGCGGCACGCGCACCGCGAGCAGGGCCTCCGCCGGGAAGACGAAGTTCACTGCCACGTCGCCGTCGAGGTACACCTCCAGGTCGTTGCTGGGGACGAGCGACACGCTGCCCGCGACGGTGGTGTCGACCGCCGAGCGGAAGGCGGCGTCGATGGTGGTCCCGCCCCGTGGCGCGAGGTGCACCCCGAGGGCCCAGGCGGGCGCCCAGCCCGAGAGGCCGACGAGCGACTGGGTGCCCTCCAGGAACGGGTCGCCAACGGGGACACCGGCGTCGTCGCCGAGCATGCCGTTGAGCATGGCGCCGGTGTCGACGGCCCGCGTGCTGTCGAGGGAGACGTGTACCACGCGGGCAGCGGCGCCGACGGTGAACGCGTCGTGGGGCGACCAGGCCGCGCAGAGATCGCTCTCGATGCCGGTGAAGGCGCCCTCGATGCTGTGAAAGCGCTGTGGGCCCTCCGGGTCGCTCGACCCGCCGCGCGCCCACGGGGCGAACACCGCCGCGCCCAGTCCGAAGCGCCCGGTGGGCAACGCGCCGGCGAGGAAGGGGACGGCCGAGGTGCCTTCGCTCACCACCTCCTCGCGCTGGTCGAGCGTGTAGGCGTAACGACTGTAGAGCGCGGCCACGTCGAGACCGGCCTGCGCCGATCCGGGCCGTGCGAGCGCCGGGCTCTGCGCGAGGCCGAACACGAAGGGACTACCGATGCCGCCGAGGGCCCCGCCGAGCTCGGGGGCGCCATAGCCGGAGAGAGTGGCCGCCGCCGCGGCGCCGAGGAGGGCGAGGGTCACGGCGGCGAGTATGCCAGGAACCGCGCGCCGTTCCCTACTTCTGCGCCACGTCCCACTTCACCCGCTGCCACGTGGCCGCGAGGGCGTTGGCGTCGCTCACCACCACGCGACGGTCTTTCTCGATGGCGTCGATGAACCACACGTAGTCGAACTTCCGGTCGTCGCGGTCGCGTTCCTCGGCGAAGTAGCGGATGAACTCGTTGGCGGGGAGCGTCGAGCGGCCCACCTTCTCCACGGTGGGGATGTCGAGGCCCAGCTTGCCCTCGGCCGGCCGGTAGGCGCGCCACACCACCTCGGAGCAGACGATGGCGTGCTCGGTGGCGAAGTCGAAGTCGAAGTCGTAGGGGCGACCGAGCATGTCGAAGGCGGCGGCCACGGCCTGCGCCTTCGCCAGCTTGTCGAGCCGGGGACGGATCGCGGCGAGGTAGTCGCCCGCCGCGTGGTCGAGGCTGTTGAGCACCACACCCTCGCTGATCGCCTCGATCACCCGCGCCTCGTGACCGTCGATGCCCTCCACGTGCCGCGCCCACTCGATCGGGTGGCGACGCGCGATCCACTGGGAGAAGCTCAGCCCTTCTCCACCCTGTGTCGCGACCCATGCCAGGACGGTCGGGTCGGTGTCGAAGTAGGCGGCGAGCTTCTCGGGGCTGCCGGTGTAGAGGATGGCGTGCGGCCAGAAGCCCGGCAGGCCCACGTTCGACAAGTACCAGTTCTTGCGTGACACCATCACGTCGCCGGGCTCCAGGCTCTTCTCCATCGCCTCGAGCTGCTCGTGGGGGATCAGGTAGGTGCCGATGCGGCGCACGCGGGTGTCGCCCATCCACTCGGCGAGCTCGGTCTGGGCGGGAAACCACGCGCGGCGAAAGCCTCGTTTGAGTAACTGCGCGTCGCCGGTGATCGAGTCGGCGGTCTTGTCGAGGAAGCCGAGCGAGCGCAGTCGCGACAGCGAGAGATCGATCTGCCGCCACGCCCCGCCGGCCCCGAGCCTCTGCGCCTCGCGGCGCGCGTCGAGGGCCTCGTCGAGGAGCCGGGCGTAGCCTGCGCCGGCCTGCACGCGCGCCTGGTCGCGGGCGCCGAGG
>VGRQ01000359.1 GCA_016875315.1 Deltaproteobacteria bacterium
CGCGCTCGGCGGTGGCCGCGTCGCGCTCGGCGGTGGCCGCGTCGCGCTGTGCCTCGGCGCGATCCCGCGCCTCGAAGACCGCTGGCAGGCGGTCGAACCGCCGCCCCGCTCGGTCGTACACGGCCAACTCGCCGGCCTCGCGGGCGAAGCGCACCCCGAGCAGGGGACTGGTCCACCCGTCCTCCGTGCTCACCGGCACCAGGTCGTCGCCCTCGCGCACGAACACCAGGAGGTCGTGGCGATCATGGTCGTAGGTGATGAACTCCCGCACGCCGTGTCGCGCGTAGAATCGCAGCTTCTCCAACTGGTGCCGGAGGGTGTTGCCCGGCGTCCAGATCTCGAACACCACGTCGGGCGGGTGGTGATCCTCCAGCCACTGCAGGTAGGAACCTCGGGGCCCCTTGGGGCGGCCCAGGGCCACCATCACGTCCGGCGCGAGGCGGGTGCGGTTGTCGCCCTCCACTGGGTACCAGAAGAGATCCCCCGCCACGAAGGCGCCGGGCAACAGCGCATCGAGGTTGCCCTTCAGCATGACGATGAGTTCGAACTGCTCGGTGTTCTCGGCCATGGGCTCGTCGTCGCTCTGGGGGTAAACCACCGGTGGCGCCGGCCGGGAGAGAGGAGCTGCGGGGGTTGCCATGGGGCGATTATAGCCACCCGGCGGGGCAAGCGGCTAAGCGGCGCCGATGCTCCTCATCCGCGGCGCCCAGGTGTACGCTCCCGAGCCCCTCGGCACCCGCGACGTGCTGGTGGCCGGTCGCGAGGTGGTGGCCATCGACGAGGGCCTGGATCCACGGGGGGTCGAAATCGAAGAGGTGGATGCCAGCGGCCTCCTCCTTGTCCCCGGCCTCGTCGACGCCCACGCCCACCTCGGCGGCGGCGGCGGCGAGGGTGGCGCCCACACCCGGGTGCCCGCCGTGTCGCTGTCGCGACTGACCACGGCCGGGGTCACCACCGCCATCGGCTTGCTCGGCACCGACTGCACCACCCGCAGCATGGCCGACCTGCTCGCGGCGGCACGCGGCCTCGAAGCGCTCGGGCTCACGACCTACTGCTACACCGGCGGCTACACCGTCCCCCCCACCACGCTCACCGGATCGGCCCGGGGCGACATCGTCCACGTGGACCGCATCGTCGCCATCGGCGAGACGGCGATCAGCGACCATCGATCGTCCCAGCCCACTTTCGACGAGATCGCCCGCCTCGCCGCCGAGGCCCACGTGGCCGGCATGATGACCGGCAAGGCCGGCCTGCTCCACCTGCACCTCGGCGACGGTGCCCGCGGGCTCGACCTCGTGCGCCGCGCGCTCCTGGAGACTGAGCTCCCCGCCCGCACCTTCCACCCCACGCACGCCAACCGCAACCGCTCGCTCTGGGCCGAGGCGATGGCGCTCGAGGGCTGCCCGGTCGACGTATCGGCCTTCCCGCCCGACGGGGTCACACCGGAAGCCGGGGGATGTATCGCCACCTGGTATCACGCCGGGCGAAACATGAGACGTATCACGATGTCGAGCGATGCAGGCGGATGTATCCCGACCTTCGACGCGAGTGGTGTGTTGCTTGGCATGGAGGTGGGCAGCGCCGCCACCCTGTTGCCCGAGGTGTCTCGTGCCCACCAGCTGGGGGTGCCCCTGTCGCTCGCCCTCGCCACCTGCACCGCGTCGGTGGCCGAGTTGTTCAGGCTCCACGGCAAGGGCCGGGTGGCGGTGGGCGCCGACGCCGACCTGTGTCTGCTCGACGCCTCGCTCGGCGCGCGCGGGGTGATCGCCGGGGGTCGATGGATGGTCAAGGACGGCGTCCCGGTGGTGCGAGGCCCCTTCGAGGCGAGTTAGGACCGCGTCGCGATGCCCAGTAAGCCCAGCGGTGAGCGCGGCCCCGTCGTCCCCATCGGCGGGGCGGAAGACAAGATCGCGGCGCGCGCGGTGCTGCGGCGCTTCGCCTCGATGTGCACCGGCCCGGTGGCGGTCGTCACCACCGCCTCGCTCGACCCCACCACCGGCGAACGCTACCGCGGCGTGTTCGCGGCTCTCGGGGTGGAGGCACGGGTGGTCGACATCGTGGTGCGCGAGCAGGCGGAGTCTGCGCTCCACGCCCTCGACGGCGCCGGCGGCGTGTTCTTCACCGGCGGCACGCAGCTCAGGCTCTCGACCATCCTCGGGGGCACGCCACTGGCCCAGGCGGTGCGCCGCCTCAACGCCTCCGGGGTCCCCGTGGGCGGCACCTCCGCCGGCGCCGCCTTCTGCTCCGAGCACATGATCGCCTACGGCAAGGAAGGCGCCACGCCGATCGCCGGGGGAGTCACGCTCGCGCCCGGCCTCGGGCTCACCAACCGGGTGATCGTCGACCAGCACTTCCGCCAGCGCGATCGCTTCGGTCGCCTGCTCGCCGCCGTGGCCTACAATCCCTTTGCCATCGGCCTCGGACTCGACGAGGACACCGCTGCCTTCATCGGTCCCGACAACGTGGTGGAGGTGGTGGGCTCCGGCGCGGTGACGGTGGTCGACGCCGGCTCGCTCGAGCACTCGGCGATGGCCACGGCCGAGGAGGGCAAGCCGGTGGAGATGATCGGCGTTCGCGTACACGTCCTGGTGGAGGGCGCGCGCTACTCGCTCGACACGCGCCGCGCGGTGCCGGCGCCGGTGCTTGCGCCTCGCCCCTGAGGGCGCCTCGCTGGCATACACTCGCCGGATGCTCCGTCCCCTGCTCGGCCTCGCCCTGTTTGCCAGCCTCGCCTGCGGGGGTATCCCCGGCTTGCCGTCCACCTCCAGCGAGCCGCCGCCGCCGCCCGGGCCGCCCGCGGGAAGCCCCGCCGCGGCGCAGAGCCCGGTCGACCGGTACATCGCCGACTGCGCCTACGCGGCAACCGCGACCGCCCCGGGTGGCACCGCAGTGCCCGCTTGCGACAACGTGGCCGTCGATAGCGCAGGTGTCGTCGATGCCGGCGGCTGCGGGGCGAAGCGCGCCAGGTGCCAGTCCGCGTGCCCCGGCGAGTGCCGCGCCGCCGAGACCGCTTGCACCGGCCAGTGTACCGACTGCAGGGCCAAGTGCGGCACAGGCGCGGACGCAGGCAGTGGCGAGCTCGCCGGTGCCTGCGTCCGCGCCTGTGCCGAGAGCCGTACCGCCTGCGCGGCCGGCTCCTGGGCAACCCTGGGCAACTGCGACGGGAGCTGCGACGGCGAGTACCAGGCCTGCGTTTCCGCCGTGCAGGCCCGCGCCGCCCGCGAGTGCGACACCGATTGCGACCTGATCCGCGACTGCGCCACGGGCGCGCGGCCCTCCGGTTCAGAAGCCTGCAACGCCGTGCATCGCCGAGCCTCCCAGTTCTGCCAGGACGCCTGCAGGCCCTGAGGCGAAGGGGCCGAGGGCAAGGGCTGGATCGGCGTGCCGCCCGAGGGCGTGGTGGGGGTGGCGCGGCCCGTGCCAGGGCCGGCCATCTCCGTCTGAGGCGGGCGGATTCGATACACTCCCCCCGCCATGAAGATCCTCGACCAGCGCGTGTACGTCGGACCGAATCTCTACGCGAACTTCAAGGTCATCCGCTTCACGCTCGACCTCGGCCCGCTCGAAGACTACCCGAGCGGCACCATCCCCGGCTTCGTCGATGCCCTGCTGCACCACGTGCCGAGCCTCGACCAGCACGGTTGCTCCTACGGCGAGCCCGGCGGCTTCGTGCGCCGGCTACGCGAGGAGGGCGGCACCTGGATGGGGCACGTGATGGAGCACGTGGCTATCGAGCTGCAGAACCTCGCCGGCGCGCAGGTGACCTTCGGCAAGACCCGGGGCGCGGGCACCCACGGGCACTACCACATGGTCTACCAGTACGAAGACCCGTGGGTGGGCGAGGAAGCCGGGAAGCTGGCGATGAGGCTGTTGCACGCGCTGATCCCGGAGCCGCTCCGAGGCGACGCCCCGGCCGACCCGGAGTTCAACTTCGAGGCGGGCCTGCATCGCCTGATCCGGGGCGCCGAGAAGCGCGCCTTCGGGCCGTCGACGGCGTCGCTGGTGCGCGCCGCCGAGGCCCGCGACATCCCCTGGGTGAGGCTGTCGTCGGGCTCGCTCGTGCAGTTCGGCCACGGGTACCGGCAGAAGCGCATCCAGGCCACCGTCACCAGCGAGACCCGCCACATCGCCGTCGACATCGCCGGCGACAAGGAACTCACCAACAAGATCCTGGGCGATCTCGGTCTCCCCGTCCCGAAGCAACAAGACGTCTACGAGGCCGAGGAGGCGGTCGAGGCCGCCCACGACCTCGGCTACCCGGTGGTGGTCAAGCCCCTCGACGCCAACCACGGGCGCGGTGTCAGCATCGGGCTCACCACGCCCGAGCAGGTGCGCGTGGCCTACGCGGCGGCGGCCGAGCACAGCAGCACGGTGCTGGTAGAGACGTTGATCCAGGGCCTCGACCATCGCATGCTCGTGGTCAACGGCGAGCTGGTGGCGGTGGCCAAGCGCGTGCCCGGCCACGTGGTCGGCGACGGCACCGCCAGCATCCAGGGGCTCATCGACCGGGTGAACAGCGACCCGCGCCGCGGCCTCGGCCACGAGAAGGTGCTCACCCGGCTGGAGGTCGACGAGCAGGCCCTGCGCCTGCTCGCGAAGGCCGGTCACACGCTGGCCAGCGTGCTGCCGAGGGGCGAGGTGTTCTACCTGCGATCCACCGGCAACCTGTCCACCGGCGGCACCGCCATCGACGTGACCGACATCTGTCACCCCGACAATCGCGAGATGGCGGTGCGGGCCGCCGCCGCCGTGGGTCTCGACGTGTGTGGCGTGGACTTCCTCACCCCCGACATCACTCGCTCCTGGCGCGACGTGGGCGGTGGGATCTGCGAGCTCAACGCCGCGCCCGGCTTCCGGATGCACGTGGCGCCCAGCGAGGGACAGTCCCGCGACGTGGCCGGGAAGGTGCTCGACATGCTCTTCCCTCCCGGGATCCCGAGCCGCATCCCCATCGCCGCCATCACCGGCACCAACGGCAAGACCACCACCACGCGGATGCTCGCCCACATCCACAAGCTCGACGGCAAGGTGGTGGGCATGACCACCACCGACGGCGTGTACATCGACGGCCGGCTCACGGTGTCGGGCGACATGACCGGGCCCATCGCCGCGAAGATGGTGCTCACCGATCCCCACGTGCAGGTGGCGGTGCTGGAAACCGCGCGCGGCGGACTGCTGCGGGCCGGGCTGGGCTACCGCCACCCCGACGTGGCCTGCTGCCTCAACGTGAGCGGCGACCACCTCGGCCTCGGCGGCATCCACACGCTGGAGCAGCTCGCCGAGGTGAAGCGCATCCCCATCGAGGTGGCGCGCGACACCATCGTGATCAATGCGGACGATCCGCTCTGTCTTCGCATGGTCGAGCGCAGCGTGGCCCGGCGGGTGTGCTATGTCACGCTGCGACCGGACAACCCGCTGGTGCGCGAGCACGTCCGCGCGGGCGGGCGGGCGCTCGCCCTCGAGGCGGGCATCAACGGCCAGATGATCACCATCTACGACAACGGCTCGCACATCCCGCTGCTGTGGACCCACCTCATCCCCGCCACGCTCGAGGGGAAGGCGCTCCACAACGTGCAGAACGCGATGTTCGCGGCGGGCATGGCGTGGTCGATGGGGGTGTCGCTCGAGGCCATCCGCCACGGCCTGCGCACCTTCGACATGACGTTCTACCAGGCCCCCGGCCGCATGAACGTGTTCGACGAGCACGGCTTCAAGGTGATCCTGGACTACGGGCACAACCCCGCCGCCATCGA
>VGRQ01000360.1 GCA_016875315.1 Deltaproteobacteria bacterium
ACCTGCGCCACGCCGACGACGACGCGCGCGCCCTCGCCGCCGCCCTGGCCGACCCCGCGCGCGGCGCCTTCGACCAGATCTGGACGCTCACCACCGGGCCGGACACCTCGCTCGCCGGGGTGCGCGCGGCGATGGACCAGGTGAAGGACAGCGCCGTGTCGAGCGCCGACACCGTGGTGGTGTACTTCTCGTCGCACGGAAGCCTGGCGCGGGTAGACGGCGGCCGGCTTGCCCCGTACCTCGTGCTGAGCGACACGCGCGTGCATGACCTGGCCCGCACCGGACTCGCCCAGTCGGCCGTGCTCGACTGGCTGGAAACGCTCCCCTCGCGACGCCGCGCGGTGATCTTCGCCACCTGCCACTCGGGACAAGGCAAGAGCGTGCTCAGCGACGAGGTGGCGGCGCTGGCGATGGGCACCAAGGGGAGCACGATCGTCCCGTTGCGGGCGGTGTCGGAGGCGACCGTGGTGATCGGGGCGAGCGCGATGTCGGAGACGGCGCAGGAGTCCGACCAGCTCGGTCACGACGTGTACACATGGTACTTCCTCCAGGCCCTGGCCACCGGCGACGCCGATGGCGACGGGGCGGTCACCGTCACCGAGGCCCACGAGGCGGCCCGCTCCGGGGCCTACCAGTTCACCGGCGGGCGCCAGCGCGCCTGGGCGAGGGCCGACGTGCTCGGGGAAGACCCGATCATCCTGTCGGGCCGCCGGGCGCGCGACGGCGCCGCGACGGTCGCCAGCTACGGCGCTCGACTCGATGGGCACACGCTGCGGGTGGATGGGGTGGACAAGGGTGTGCTTCCCGGCCAGTTCGCGGTGGAGCCCGGGCAGCACCGGGTGGAGGTGATCGACCCCGCGAGTGGCCGTCCCGTGCTGCGCGGGACAGCCGACCTCTCGCGGGGCGACCGCGTCGATGTCGAGCGTATCGTCGGTCGCGACACGATGCGTGTGGCGAGCGGAATCGGGTCGCTGTCGGCCGGCCCCGTCACCGGGGTATCGGGCGCGGTTGAGGTCGATCTCCCTCGCGCGTTACCCGGCGAGTGGGAGCTGGTGGCCACGGGGGGCTCCACCCTCGAATGGCCCACCCCCACGCTCCACGGCTCGCTGGTGGCCGAGCGCGCCTTCTTCCCCGGGCAGGTGCAGCTCCGCGGCGGCCTCGGCCTACAGGGCTGGCTCCTCCAGGCGCCGGGCCTGGTGGCCCCGTCACTGGTGCCCGTGCCCACGCTCTCGCTCACCGTGATGCCCCCGGGAGCCTTCTGGGCGCGGCTCGGCGCCTCGGGCGGCTGGCTCTGGTACGCCGACCGCGGCGAAGTTCACCACGGCTACACCGCCCAGGCCTCGCTGGTGGTGGGAATGCGCCGATAACTTCCCACCATGAACCTCTCCGGCCCCCTCCGTCGCGACGGTACGCGCTGGACGCTCCGCGACAGCGCCACCGGCAAGACCTACGAGCTCGAGGGCGCCGACTTCCCGCCGCGAATGGATGGTCTCGCCGCGCGGGTAACGGGCGTGCTCGCCGACAGCTTCGGCGCGGGCCTCGGCACCGAGTTGCCGGTGGTGCACGTGCAGCGCTGGAGCGCGGCGTAGGTCTCGGGGAACCCGCGGCCGCCACCGTTGTCTGGCCCGGCATGCTCCTGCTCCTCGCCTGCATCGACGACCCCGCCCTCTTCGACGAGGCCGACATCTCCGTGCTCTTCTCCGAGCCCACCGAGGACTTCGATCAGCGCGCGTCGATGTCACGACCCGGCTATGCCCGCCTCGGGACCTCGGAGTTGCCGAACGAGGCGATCGCCGAGCTCGTGGCGGTGTTCGACCCCGGCGACGAGGTGGGCGCCATCGTGGAAGACGGGGGGCTCCGTTACCTGGCCCACGTGGAGCGCGACGCCCTCGTGCCGACCGTGGCCGAGCGAAGCCGCGTGCGCGCTTCCCGCGTCGGGGAGGCCCGCAGCGGTCCCTTCGACGAGGCGCACGACGGGGCCTGGCTGGCGGGCGGGAGCACGCCCCTCGTCACCGAGCTCGGGCCACGCTTCTCGCGGGTGGAGCACTACAGCCGCTACCTCTGGGTGGACGGGTGGATGCCCACGGGCGAGATCGACGAGGTGTGGACGCCCTCGCCGCCGCTCTACGACGCCGGGGAGACCGACCTCTGGCTCCCGGGCGCGGTGAACCTGCACGAGGGGCCAGGCGGCGCGGTGTTCGCGCACACGGCGGAGCGCGGCTGGGCGAGTGACCGGACGGGCTGGGTGCCGGCCACCACGCTGGCCCAGGACGGCGGCTGGCGACGGGTGCGCATCGACGATCGCGGGCTCGTCGCCATCGGCTGGGTAGACGAGCGCGAGATCGAGATCGACACCGTGGGCGGCTGGTTCTCCTGCGGCTGTTGCGGCGGCTGGGGCGGCTGGGGGCGCGGCGGCGCGGGGGCGCCTTCCGTGCCCGCCGACACCGTGCTCTACGACGGTCCCGGCGGAGCGCCGGTGGCCCGGGCCCTCGAGGACCTGTGGCTCCCCACCGGGCCCAGCGAGCTGGGCGGCCGCGGTGTCACCGCCTTCACGCCCTGGGGCGAGGCCGAGTTGTGGATGGACGAAGTCGGGGATTGAGGCTTCACCCGCTCGGTCGTTTGCCGTATAGGGGAGCATGCGGCCCTGGCTCCCCTGCCTCGCCCTCGCCTGCTCGGACTACGAGGTGGTGGCCACGCGCTCGGGCGCCGCGCTGGTGGGATCGCCCGACACCGGCTGGCTCGACTCCGCGAGCAGCGCCAACGCCGGACCGGACAGCGGCGACGAGGGCGCGGGCACGGTCGACGCTCCCGAGTGTCGCGAGGACTACTCGAGCTCCACCCTGGTGTCCTTCGACGCCGAGTCGCTCGCCGCCTACGAGATCGACCTCGACCAGGGCGCGGCCCGGCTGCTGGCGCTCCTGTCGGGCGCGGGCGACCCGATGGCCAACCTGAACTCCTCGGCCTTCCGCGAGGATGGGCTCGCCTTCGTGTCGGCCTCGGGCGTGGGCGAGTTGTGGCTCGTCGACCCGTGTACCGGCGCCGCGGAGGTGGTAGGGGCCACCGGCCGCGGCGACGTGTGTGGCATCGCCTTCGGCCCCGGCGGCGAGCTCTTTGGCATCGACAGTCACACCGGAGCGGCCACCCGCTTCGTTCCCACGACCGTGCCCTTCCAGTCCGTGGGCCTCGAGTACGACCCCGCCGACCAGAGTTTCCTCGCCTCCACCGGCACCGAGCTCTGGCGCGTCATGGCGAGGACCGGCGAGTCGACCCAGGTCGCCACGCTCACGGATGGGCCAACCTGGGACGACCTCGCCTACTCGCTGGTGGCGCTGGAGTGCGCCACCGGGTCGAGGTGAGCTGGCCCCGATCCGTCACCGCCGCGAGTGTCTCGGGCGCGCTTGACCCCAGGCCCTAGACTCCGGGCTTGCCCAACCGCCGCTCCCACTCGGTGCCGGCCATGTAGTCGACGAAGGCGATGGCGAAGCCGACGAACCAGGCGTAGACGTAGATCTCGTCGAAGAAGTCGGGCGGTCCCTCGCGCAGGCCGGCCGCCTTGAGGAAACCCGGGACGTTGGGGAGCACGCCCAGGACCAGCGCGCGGATGGCAATCCAGTTCGTTCCCTTGTAGCGACCGTCCACCCGGTAGAGTTCCCTCACGTCGAGCCCCTGCTTCCGGTGCAGCCAGTAGTCGGCCACCATGATGCCGGCGATGGGGCCCAGGAGCGCCGAGTAGCCGATGAGCCAGGTGAAGATGTAGGCACCCGCCGAGGCGAGCAGTTTCCAGGGCAACATCGCGATGCCGAGCACGCCGGTGATGAGGCCGCCCGTCTTGAAGCTGATGTGCTTGGGCGCGAGGTTGGCGAAGTCGTTGGCCGGCGACACCACGTTGGCCGCGATGTTCACGCTGATGGTGGCGATGGCGATGCCGAGCAAGGCGATGATCGCGACGATGGCGCGCGTGGCCGCCGAGAGAATCAGCGGCTCGGCGTGGCCCAGGGGCGGCGTGGGGCTGGTGAGCTGCTGGAGGATGAACTCCGGCTTCCACAGCTCCGACAGCGGCGCCTCGGTGAGGATGGCCTGCGCCGCCGACGTGATCATGACGCCGAGCATCGAGAAGAAGATCATCGTGGTGGGCAACCCGAGCGTTTGCCCGAGCATCTGTTCCTTCTGTCCCTTGCCGAACCGAGTGAAGTCGGGGATGTTCAGCGACAGCGTAGCCCAGAAGCCGATCATCGCTGTCAACGAGGGCACGAACACGGTCCAGAACTCGCCGAAGGTCGCGAACTTCGACGGCTGTGTCATCATCGGGCCCAGGCCGCCGGCCTCGCTCACCGCCCAGGCGAGCAGGGCCACCGCCATCACCAGCACGATCGGCGCAGCCCAGTTCTCGAACACGCGGACCGCGTTCATCCCCTTGAAGATGATGAAGATGTTGATCGCCCAGAAGAACAGGAAAGTGAGCGCCGAGGGCAGGGTGAGCCCGAGCACCGCCCAGCCGCCGCCGATGGTCGCGTAACCGGGCCACAGCGCCTCGAGGAAGATGCGGCAGGCCTCGCCGCCGATCCAGGTCTGGATGCCGAACCAGCCGCAGGCGACGATGGCGCGCAGCACCGCCGGCACGTTGGCGCCGGTGGTGCCGAAGCTGGCGCGGGCGAGCACCGGGAAGGGGATGCCGTACTTGGTGCCGGGGTGGGCGTTGAGCAGGATCGGCACCAGCACGATGATGTTGCCGAGCCCGATGGTCAAGAGCGCCTGCCACCAGTTCATGCCGCTGGCGATGAGGCCGCCCGCCAGCATGTAGGTGGGGATGCAGTGCGCCATGCTGATCCACAGCGCCGCGAAGTTCCACGTGGTCCAGTCGCGACGCCTCTGGGGCACGGGCGCGAGGTCGCCGTTGAACAGCGGGCTGTCGGCGAGGTCTTCGCCGATCTCGGCGAGCGCCTCCCTCTCGAGGGTGGGATCGTGCATCACGGGCTCCGGTGCGCGCGGAGCCTACCAAAATCGGCGCGACCCCGGGGAGGTTGACCCGCCCTTCCCGGTGTACACTCTGGCGCGATGGCGACGCACAAGCTCACCGCACCCGGCCCCTTCCGTGCGCAGCACCTCCCCCCAGGGTCCCGGTACGAGCTGGTGGATGGTCATCCCGTGTACTGCGCGCCCACCGGGCGCGAGGGCGCTGGCGCGGTGCTCACCGGCGGCCGCGTCATCGCCTCCGACCCCAAGGTGAAGCGCGCTGGCATCGACCCCGGATTCTCGCCCGACGATCTCAACGTTCGCGCGCCCGACGTGGCCATCATCCCGGAGAGCGGGCCGCCGGGCTGGATCCCCGGCGTCCCCGAGTTCGCGATCGAGTACGCGGGCGTGGGGCAAGACGAGGCCGACCTTCGCTCGAAGATCACCGAGCTGCTCGCCCGAGGCACAAAGGTGCTCTGGGTGGTGCGCCTCGTGGGTCCGCGCCGGGTGGAGGTGTACACCCCCGGAGAGGCGGTGCGGGTCGTCGGCACCGGAGAGTTGCTCATCGCGCCCGAGCACCTGGCGCACCCCGTACCGGTCGAGGCCCTGTGGGACGCCGACGTGGCCGACCGCGTCACGCTACGCAACCTGCTGGAACGCTTTGGCTATCGCGACCCGGAAGGAATCCGCGAGGAGGGGCGCGAGGAGGGGCGCGAGGAGGGGCGCGAGGAGGGGCGCGAGGAGGGGCGCGAGGAGGGGCGCGAGGAG